>NZ_JBFUMY010000028.1:0-106752 GCF_054049135.1 Kitasatospora sp. P5_F3
GTCCGGCAGGGCCTGGCCGACCGGTCCGGGACGGCCGGCCAGGCCTCGCCGGACACCGCTTCCCGCCTGGCGCTGCTCACCGGACGGGAGCGGCAGATCACCGCGCTCGCGGTCGAGGGAACCCGTACCCGGGAGATCGCCGACCGTCTCTTCCTCAGCCCGCGCACCGTCGACACCCACTTGGCGAAGGTCTACCGCAAGCTCGGCGTGACCTCCCGGACGGCGCTGGGCGCGCTGCTCGCCGCCGAGGGCGGTCCGCAGGCGCTCGGCCTGGACAGCCCGTCGTAGTCCTTCCGGCTCACGGCCGCAGGTCGAGCATCGGCTCGGCGTACCGGGTCGCGCCGCAGGCCGTCAGGAAGACCGGGGACTCCGCCTCGGGCAGGCGCAGCAGGTCGGCGAGCCGGTGCTCGTCGAAGGACCGCGCCGGGCGGGCGAACAGGCCGTGCGCCGCCGCGCCCAGGGTGAGCCCGTGCGAGACCCAGCCGCACCAGACCTGGAGCAGGCCCCAGGCGGCCGGTCCGAGATCCTCGACCAGCGCCCGGAGGTCGGTGGAGAAGATCCACAGCGCGGTGGCGTGCCGGACGCCGCAGTCGTTGGCCGGGGTGAGCGGGTAGCCGAAGAGCTCCTCCAACCGGCGCGGCAGTTCCGGGTCGGCCTCCGCCAACTGCAGCCCGCCGTCGGTGAATTCGTACCGGCCGGTGGTCAGACCGGCCAGCCGCTGAGGCAGCACGGTGATCCTGACCCGGGCACCCACCTCGCGCAGCGCGGCCGGGGCGGGGGCCGCCGCCCAGGCGAGCAGGTCCCGCAGGCAGTCCTCGCCGCGGGTGACCGGCCTGGCGGAGAAGCCGCTCAGCGGACGCGGCACCCGGCCCGCCGACCTGTTCCACCACACCCGGGCCCAGTCCTGGTCCGCCTTCTCCGATCCGGGTGCGGGCAACTGCGGGAGCGCGCGACCTGCGCCGGAGGAGGTCGCAGGCCCGGCCAGCCGGGGGGCAACGGCGGCGGCGGTCTCGGCGAGGCTGGGATGGCGGGTCTCCACCTCGAGCAGGGCGTCCAGCTCGGCGTCGAGCGCCCCGCCGCCGACCGGCTCCAGCCGGCCGGCGGGCGGCAGCGGGCCCACCTCGTGCAGCGTGACCAGCACCGGCGCCGACCAGCTCGCCGGGCCGGTCGCGGCCACCAGCCGGGCGGCCTCGGCCACTTGAGGACCCGTCACCCGGACCGAGGCCCGCAGGCCGAACAGCTCGGCCGTCGTCAGCAGGCTGCGCAGGTTGATACCGACCTCGAGGTCCGCCAGGGCGCAGCGCAGCACCCCGTAGGGCGTCGGCAGGTCGGTGTGCCGGCCGGCCAGCACGATGTTCAGGTCGTTTTGGGTTGGACGCGGMGCGGGGGCCCCGGGCGGGTCGAGGTCGACCACGGCGTGCCGGTACGGGTCGAGGTACCCGGCCGGGCCCTCGGGCGGCACCGTGAACACGTGCACCGGAAACTTGCTGCGGACGGAGGCCGTCACGCGGTGGTCGTTCGCGGGATTCGACGGCTCCCGGCGCAACGGTCCGAACGCCGCGGCCAGCACGGCGGCCACCCGCTGCCAGCCGGTCACCCCGTCGGCATCGACCCGGCCGGCGGGGTACGAGGTGACGGCCAGCAGCTCGTGCGCGCCGAGGGGCAACGGGCGGCCCCGGTCGCCACGGGCCGACTGCGGCGGCAGGCAGGCGGTGGTCGGCACCCGCTCGTCCACGTTGATCGGATCGTGCAGCAGACCGCGCAGCGGCCCTTGGCGCAGCGCGAAGCGGAGCACGTCGGCCGGGCCGGTCACGATTCCTCCGGAGGGTGGGTGTGGGCCGTGGGTGGGTCGGCCAGCCAGATCAGACCGCAGGGGAACGGCAGGGGGCCGAGGACCGGGTCGGTGGCGAGCCGGCGGGCGTGGAGCGTGCGGCCGCGCAGGACGTCCGGGGAGCGGAGCGCGGCGCCGAGGGCGGTGAGCTCCGTCGGGCCGGCCCACTCCAGGGCCCTGGTGCCGACGGTGGCAGCCGGGAGCGCGGCCTTGTCCTGCTGGAGTCCGGCCAGGGCGCGGGCCAGCGCGGCCTGTGCGGCGGCCTGGGCGGACGGTCCCCACTGGCGGGCGAGGCGTTCGCCGGTGTCCGCGTCGGTGGCCTCGACCAGGGTCCAGTCGGTGCCCGGGAGTGTGCG
This sequence comes from Kitasatospora sp. P5_F3, assembly GCF_054049135.1. Taxonomy (NCBI): domain Bacteria; kingdom Bacillati; phylum Actinomycetota; class Actinomycetes; order Kitasatosporales; family Streptomycetaceae; genus Kitasatospora; species Kitasatospora sp. P5_F3. The sequence continues at coordinate 2,188 of NZ_JBFUMY010000028.1, forward strand.
GCGGTGGAGCAGGGCGGGGCGGTCGAAGTAGTGGGTGAGGGCCCGGCCGAGCGATCTGGCCAGCGGCGTGGCCAGTTCGGACCACGGCACCTGCGACCAGTCGTCGGCCTCCTCCGCGGCCAGGACCCGGAGCAGTCCGTCGAGCCGCCAGCGCTGGGACGTGGTCCCGGCGGCGGCCGTACCCGGGTGGGCGGCATCCGGCCTCGCGTCCTCGGCCGTGGCCCGGAGCAGCCGGAGCAGCGCATCCCGCCGGGCGTCCTCGGCCTCCGTCCCCCAACCGACCAGCACCGGCCGACCCGGCAGCACAACCGCTTCCAACGCAGCCAAGCGAAAGGGGAGTTGCGGCAGGTCGAGGTCGTCCCGCCAGCGCCCGAGCCCGGACCACTGCGTGGTGAGCGGAGCGCTGTCCGCCGGGTCGTCAGGAGCGTCGGCGTTCGCCGGGCGGGCCGTGAGTGTCGGGCGGGTGGCGGGGGACCAACGGGGGCCGGCCKGGGGGAGGGTGAACGGATGAGAGGTGGTTTGGAGGGTGCGGCCGTGGATCAGGTGGAGGTCGGGGGTGTCGAGGGCGGTCGTACCGAGGTGGTCGAGGAGGCTGCGGGCGGCGAGCGAGCCTGCGAGGGTGGCGGCGTGCAGGGCGGGGGCGCGCCCGGCGGGGTGGCTGCGGGACCAGGCGGCGGCGCGTTCGGCTGCGGCCTTGAAGGCGCGGGCCTCCGCCACGCCACGCAGCAGCGGGCCGACGACCTGGTGGCCGTCCCCGGCCGGGACCGGGATGTACGGGGTGTCGGCCGGGAGCAGCGCGGCGAGCTCGGACAACTCCACGGGGGCGGCGACGGCGAGGACGGCGGCCGCGGTGCGGGGTCCCGGCCGGTCGGTGACCGTGCCGACGCCCAGGTTCAGCAGCCCACGCGTGGCGCTCCGGGCGGCGGGACCTTCGCCCAGGACGGCCACCTCGGCCGCGCGCAGGGCGGCGAAGGCGGCGTACGGCTCGGCGCAGTGCTCCTCGTAGTGCGCCAGGGCGCCCCCGTACCGCTCGGCGGTCTCGGGGCCGGGGGCGGGCCCGCCGGCTCGGTCGAGGTCGAACAGCAGGTCCTGGGCGAGCAGTGCGGCCAGGACCTGCCGCAGGGCGACCCGCTCGGCCGGCTCGTCGACCGAGCGGAGCAGGTCCGCCGCGTCGGCGCCGTCGGTGAGTTCGCCGAGCCGGTCGTCGAGGAGCCGCTGGAGGGGCGGCGGGGCGGCCAGCACGAAGGAGCGGCCGGCCCGCGCGCAGTAGAGGCCGCGCGCCACCGGTACGAAGTGCGCGCCGGGCCGCAGTTTCACCCTCACGGCCTGGCCCCGCCGTGGAAGCGCCCGCCGGGCGCGCGGTCGTACTCGAGGACCCATTCCAGGGCGTGCGCGCCGTCCTGCACGCCGACGGCGACCTCCTCCAGGTAACCGCCCCCGGGGAGCTCGCGGACGGTCTCGGCCAGCAGCGCGCTGCCGAGGTCGACGTAGCGGTTGCGGTCGGGTGCCGTCGGCGGCAGGCCGAGGACGCCGCCGGGGTCGGTGCCGGCCGGGTGTGGCTCGACCAGCAGCAGTTCCTCGGGGACGTCGTGGGCGGCCCGCCAGTCGGCGAGCGCACAGAGCAGTCCGGGCCCGGTGGCGGTCGGCAGGTCCTCGCCCGGGTACCAGCGGCGGCCTTGGAGAACTACCCGGCCCGCCGTCAGCCTGGGCAGGGCGAGTGTTCCGGTGGTACCGGTGGTGCGGTGCAGATCGGCAGCGGCCTCGCCGAGCGGGTCGGGCAGGAGGCGGCCGGTGCCGTGCAGCCAGAGGGCGATCCGCAGCGGCGGCGCGAGCCGGTCGGGCCTGGCCAGTGCGGGCGAGTGCACGACGACCGGCGCACCGTCCGGGTCGAGCAGCTCCAGGGTGTCGGTGCCGGGGTCGTGGGCCAGGGTGAGGCCAAGCCAGCCGACCGGGTCGATCCGGTCCCGGACGAGCGGTGGGCGGTGGCTGCCGTCGAGAGCGTGCAGCCCGCGGTCCTCCAGCAGGACGGCCGGGCCTGCGGTGCGGTTCAGCCGGTCGGCGAGCCTGGTGTGGGCCTCGCCGCCGAGCGCGCGGTCGGTGCCGGTGTACCGCAGCGCGAAACTCCCGCCGCCGGGGTGGTAGCCCCGGACCGCGAGCCGGTCACCGAGCGGCCGCACCAGCACCCCGTACGAGGTGTGGGTACGGCGGAAACGGTCGGGAAGTCCGTCGGCGAGGGCGGCCAGCTCCGCCGGGTCGAGCCTGAGCTCGGTGGGCTCGGTCGCGATCCGCTCGCCGAGCAGCGCCCGGGCGGCGGCGCGGAGGCGCAGCAGCTCGGTGAGGGAGCCGTCGGCGGGGCCGAAGTCCTCGCTGGTGACGGGAGTCAACAGCTGGGCCCGGCGGGCGACCACGGCGACCAGGTCGGCGGCACAGTCGGCCAGCCTGACCCGGGCCCCGGGGCCGAACCGCTCGGTGAAGGCCGCGACCAGCAGCGCCCGGGCGTCGTGCACCCGGTCGGACAGCGCGGCGAACTCCAGGACCCGAGCGAGGTCGTCCAGGGCCGCCCGGTGCGACGACGCGGCGATCCCGACCGGCGGCAGCACGTACTCCTCGGTGACCCGGAGTCCGACCGGGTGCGAGAGCAGGGCGTTGAGAGCCTGCTGGTCCTCGGCCAGCCCGGCCAGTGCGTCGGCCCGTCGCTGTCCGTGGCCCGCGCCGGCGGCGTCCAGTCGCTCCTGTACGTCGACGAGCAGCTCGGCTGCTCCGGGGTGACGGTCGGTCAGCAGGTCGGCGGCGGCGGCCGCCGGCCGCTCGCCCCGACCGTCGAACTCCGTTCCACCGACCAGGAGTTGGAGGCGAACCGCCTCGGCGGCGAGTTCGGCTGCGGCCTCGGGTGTCAGTGCGAGCCCGGCGGCCAGCTCCCGGAGCAGTACCTCGGCGGGCAGCGGACCGAGCTCGACCAGGCCGAGCAGGACCCGGACCTTCCTGGTCATCGCCGTGCTGACCAGCCGGAGCTGCTCGCCGTCGCGGCGGTAGAACTGGACCCGGGCGTTCCGGTGCCGCAGGGTCCAGTTGGCGCGCAGCAGCGGCGGAAGCGAGCCGGTGGCCGCCGCGTCCGGGCCGGCGAGCAGCGAGTCGACCGCCATGGCCAGCGGCGGACGATCCAGCGAGAGGACGGACCGGCCCTGGGCCGGGTCGAGGCCGGGGTGGTCCAGCGACGTGCCGTCCTCGTCCCAGCGGCCCAGGGCGACGGCGGTGTGCGCCGTCGGCGGCCCGAGCCGGACCATCGCCCGGGTGAGCTGCTCCAGGACCGCGGGCTCCAACGTCGCGGCCTCCTGCGCGGCGGCCTCCTGCGCGGCGGCCACGTGCGCCGCGGACTCCTGCTCGCCGGCGGCGAGGTAGCGGCTCACCGGGTCGCCGGGGCGTCCGGTGGCGAGCGCCGAGTGGAAGCCGTTCCCGAGCAGCGCCGAGCGCAGCGCGGCGCGCTCCTGCCGTACGGCCTCGCCGTGGGCGGTCGCCACCTCGCGTTCGGCGGCGGCCCGGTCCGGGGCGGTGGCCAGCGCGGTCAGGGCGGCCCGCAGGGCGGGTGAGGCGAGGCGGTGGCCGGGGACGCGGCCGAGCAGGGCGACCGGGGTGTCGGCCAGGCCGGTGGTGGCGGGGGAGGTCGGCGCGGGGGCGGTCATGCGGTGGCTCCGGCAGGTTCGGCGGTCTCGGCGGTCGCGGTGGTCTCGGCGGCGAACTGGGGACGGACCTGCTCGGCGAAGAGCTCCATGGAGCGCATGGCGTCGGCCCCGCCGAAGCCGCCGAAGTCCACCTGCCAGAGGATTCCGTCCGCGCCGACCCGCTCCTGGAAGTGGCCGATCTGGTCGGCGACGTGCTCGGGCGAGCCGACGAAGGCCGTCCCGGTGGCCCGCAGGTCCTTTGCGGTCATGGTGCGGACGACGCTGCCCAGGCCGGTGTACTGCGCGTAGTCGGTGGAGACGGTCTCGTCCCAGGTGTCCAGGGCGGAGGCCCAGACCTTCAGGTACTCGTTCAGGTGCGGGTCGGCGAGCTCGCGGGCCTTCTGGTCGGTCTCGGCGACCACCAGCGGCATGCTCGCCATGACCCGCGGGGTGCCGTCCGGGTGGTGCTCGGCGAACGCCTCGCGGTAGCGGGCGGTCAGCGAGGTGTCGAACTCGCGGCCGGTCGGGGTGATCAGCAGACCGTGGCCGAACCGGCCGATCCGCTCGAAGCTGTCCGGGGTCTGCACCGCGGCGATCCAGAACGGCGGGCGCGGGCTCTGGGTCGGCCGGGGGAGCACGGTGGCGTTCTGGAACGAGAAGTACGGGGTGTCCTCAGTGACCTGCTCCTCGGTCAGCAGCCGGTGCACCGCGCTGATCGTCGCCTCGAAGCGCTGCCGGCTGCCGTCCATCGGCACCTGGAAGGTCTGGAACTCGTGCGGCAGGTAGGCGCGGGCGAAGCCGACCTCCAGGCGCCCGTTGCTGATCGCGTCGACCATGGCGATGTAGGAGGCGAGCTTCACCGGGTGGTGGAAGACCGGCAGGGTGCAGCCCGTGATCAGCCGGATCTGCCGGGTCTGCGCGGCCACCGCGGCCAGAAAGGTCAGCGGGCTCGGGCAGTAGCCGCCGTAGGCGTGCAGGTAGTGCTCGGTCATCTTGACGTAGTCCAGCCCGGACTCGTCCGCCAGCCGGCAGAGGTCGAAGACCTCCCGGTAGTAGTCGACCGGGGACTTGGTCTCGGGTGAGGAGTCGGGGAGGAAGGAGACGCCGAAGCGCATGGGTGTTGCTCCTAACGGGGCGTCAGTCGGTGGCGGGGTCGGCGGGCGGGCCGAGCAGCACCGCGGTGTACGCGTCGGGGCGCAGGTGGTCGGCGGCGGCCGCGCGGACCTCGTCGTCGGGTACGGCGCGCAGCCGGGCCGCGAGGTGGTCGGTCCAGTCGGCGGGCAGGCCGGCCAGGACCGGTCCGTACAGGCTGTCGGCCAGGCCCTTCTGGGTGGAGAGGGCGAGCGCCTGGAGCCCGAGTGCGTGGCCTCGGGCGGCGGCGATCTCCTCGGCGGTCGGCGGGAGTTCGCCGGAGATCGCGGCGAGTTCGGCGAGGGTTCCGTCGAGGGCGGCGGCCGCGTGCTGCGGCGCGCTGGCGAACTGGACGGTGCCGAGCGCCGAGCCGGTCCGCTGCTCGATCGCGGACTGCCCGGAGTAGATCCGGCCCTCCCGTTCGCGCAGCCGTTGCACCAGGCGCGACGAGAAGTAGCCGCCGAAGACCCGGTCCGCGAGCACCAGCGCGGGGTAGCCCGGGTCCGTACGGACCAGCGAGGGCGCGGCCAGCCGGGCCTCGTACTGCCGGGCCCCGGCGGTCGGGACGGCCTGTGGCGCCTCCCCCGGGTGCGCCGGGGCGGGCAGCGGTGCCATCCGCACCGCCTGGAGTCCGGCCGACCAGCCGCCCAGTGTGACCGCCAACTCCTCGACGACACGGGCGGGGTGGATGTCCCCGACCAGGACCAGCGCGGAGCCGCGCGGCACCAGCCGGGTCCGGTGCAGCTCGGCCACCTCGTCCCGGTCGACGGCTGCGACCTGGTCCGCCGCGGGGGTCTCCCTGGTGGCCGGATGATCGCCGAAGCAGCGGCGGAGCAGTGCCGCCCTGGCGGCCCTGGCCGGCATCGACCCGGTGAGCCGGATCCGGTGCAGCAGCCGCTCGCGCTCGGCCTCCAGTGCGGTCCTGTCGTACCCGGCGCCGGTGAGGCAGTCCGCGAGCAGGGCCAGCAGCCGGGGCAGTCCCTCGGTGAGCACCTGGCCGGTGATCCGGAGGTCCTCGGGACCGACCACGGCCTTCAAGCTGCCGCCCACGGCGGCGAGTTCGTCGTCGACGGCGGCCCGGCCGGGTCCGGCGCCGCCGGTCAGCAGGGTGCAGGCGAGCAGTTCGGCGGCGGCCGAGTGCCGGGGGGTGGAGCCGCCGAAGGGTACGCCGAGCCGGAGTTGGACGACCGGGGCGGTGGCCCGGCGGGCCGCCACCACGCGCAGTCCGGTCGGTAGGACGGTGTCCACGACCTCGAGCGGCGGTGCGGGCCGTGGTGGGGCGAGCGGGGGCAGCGTGGCCCCGGTGCTGCCGGGGTTCATCGGTCGGCCTTCCGCTCGGGTACCAGCTGGAGCACGGCCGGGTGCCGGCCGGCCAGGTCGGCCGTCGCCCGGCGCACGTCCTCGGCGGTGACGGCGGCGAAGCGCCGCGGCGCGTCGAGGACCAGTTCGCCGTCGCCGTACAGCAGTTCGTAGCCGGCCAGCCGGCGGGCGCGGACCCCGACCGGGTCGGTGTCGGCGAACCAGGCGGTCTGCAACCTCCTTACCGCCCGCAGGAGTTCGTCCTCGGCGGGGCCCTCGGTGGCCAGCTCGGCGAGTACCTCGTCGATGGCCTCCGCCGTCTGCCGGGCGGAGACGCCGGGCGGGCAGACGGCGTTCACCAGGAAGGCGTCCGGGTCCCGGGAGTCGAAGGGGCCGGAGAGGCCGGCCATCGCCATCACCTGGGTGGCCAGCCGACGTTCGCGGATGAGCGAGCGGCGCAGCCGGCTCGACTCCCCGTCGCCGAGGACGGCGGCGGCGACCACGGTCGCCAGGTAGTCGGGCGAGTCCGGCGGCGGCATCCGTCGGCCCACGGCGACCGCCGGGAGGGGGGCCAGGAGGTCGGTGCGCTCGACCGTGCGGGGCCCGGCGAGCGGCGGTTCGGCGAGCTCGGGCGGCGGAGCAGCCGATCGGGGCGGGATCGACCAGAAGTGCCGCTCGGTCAGCTTCACCACCTCGTCGGGGTCGACGCCGCCGCAGACGGCGAGCACCGCGTTCTCCGGGGCGTAGTGGCGGTCGAAGAAGTCCATGCACTCCTCGACCGTCGCCGCGCCGAGCGCCGCGTGATCGCCGTACCCGTCATGGGTGTTGGCGAAGGAGTCGAAGAGCACCTGCGGCAGCTGGAAGGTCGGGAAGCCGCCGTACGGCCGGTTGGTGATCGAGCGGCGGACCTCCTCGGCGACCACCGAGGCCTGGGTGGCGATCGCCTCCGGGGTGATCCGGGGCGCCCGCATCCGGTCGGCCTCCAGGAAGAGGCCGAGCTCCAGGGCCTCGGCCGGCATCGCCTGGAAGTAGCTGGTGTGGTCGCGGTGGGTGGTGCCGTTGAAGACGCCGCCGTTGGCCTGGATGTGCCGGGCGTGCTCCTGGGCCGTGAGGTTGGCGCTGCCCTGGAACATCAGGTGCTCGAAGAGGTGCGCGAAGCCGGACCGGGACTCGGAGCGGTAGCCGACCCCGTAGGCGACAGCCAGGCCGACGGCCGGGCTGCCCGGGTCCGGGAGCACCACCAGCCGCAGACCGTTGGCCAACCGGTGCCGGTGCACCTCGGCGACGGCGGGTGCGGCCGCCGCGCTGGGCGCCGTCATGAGCCGCTGCGGATCGCGCGGGTGGCGAACCAGGTGGTGAGTGCCGCCAGGCCGGCCGCGACGGTCACCCCGACCAGGGTGTCGCTGCCGCCGAACTCGCCTCTGAACAGGGCGCGTTCGGCCGTCACGATGTGCGACAGCGGGTTGGCCTTGGCCAGCCCGGCGAGCCAGCCGGGCGCCAGGGCCAGCGGCAGCAGTACCCCGGAGAGCAGCATGATCGGCAGCATCAGGGTGTTGAGCACCTGGCCGTACGCCTCCTCGTTCTTCAGCAGCAGCGCGAGCCCGTACGCGAAGCCCGACATCGCCAGGCCGACCACGGTGACCAGGCCGAACGCCGCCAGCACCCCGCCGGCCGGCGCCCGCAGCCCGGCGACCAGCGCGCCCAGGGTGAGCAGCCCGGCCTGCACGGTGAGCACCACGGCGTCCCGGAGCATCCGGCCCAGCAGCAGACCGAGCTCGCCCGCCGAGGAGATCTTCATCCGGTCCAGCGCGCCGGACCGGACCTCCGAGATGATGCCGAAACCGACGAACACGGCGGAGAAGAGGCCCTGTTGGACGAGCAGGCCGGGGACGAAGACCCGCCAGGTGTTGCCCCCGTCGAAGCCCGGCGCCTGGCCGATCCGGTTCAGCAGCGGGCCGAACAGGGCCAGGTAGAGCAGCGGCTGCATCAGGCCGAAGATCACCCAGGAGGGCTTGCGGAGGGTGAAGCGCATCGAGCGCTGGAAGATGATCCAGCTGGTCGCGGCGGTGGTCACGTGGTCACCTCGGTGGTCAGCGGCTCGGTGGTCGACGGGGTCTGGTCCCCGTCGGAGGGCGCGGTCCGGGCCGGCAGGCCCTCCTCGCGCAGGGAACGGCCGGTCAGTCGAAGGAAGACGTCGTCCAGGGTGGGGCGCTTGACGGAGACCGACTCCAGGGCGACGTCGGCGTGGTCGAGTGCCCGCAGCAGCTCGGGCAGCAGCCGCTGGGCGTGCGCGACGTGGAACTGCACGCCGTCCGACGTGGTGTCCAGGTCGCAGCCGGGGACCACCCGGGCGACCACGGTCGCGGCGTCGCTGATCCGGCTGGTCTCCAGGGTGACCACGTCACCGCCGATCCGGCCCTTCAGCGCCTCGGCGGTGTCGGAGGCGATCACCCGGCCGCCGTCGATCACGATGATCCGGTCACAGAGCAGGTCGGCCTCGTCCAGGTAGTGCGTGGTGAGGAAGACCGTGGTGCCGTGCTCGGTGCGAAGTCTGCGCAGGTGGTCCCAGAGGTTGGCCCGACTCTGCGGATCGAGGCCGGTGCTCGGCTCGTCCAGGAACAGCACGGCGGGGCGGTGCACCAGCCCGAGCGCGACGTCCACCCGGCGGCGCTGGCCGCCGGAGAGCTTGGCGACCGGCCGTCCGCTGAAGCCGCCGAGCTCGAACTGTTCGATCAACTCGGCGGTACGGACCTCGGCCTGAGCAGCCGTCATGCCCTGCAGCCGACCCTGGGTGTGCAGCTCGTCCGCGACCCGGTGCTCGGAGCCGCCGGAGGACTGGGCGACGTAGCCGATCGCCCGTCGTACCGCGGCCCGCTCGCGGACCACGTCATGGCCGGCCACCGAGGCGGTGCCGCCGGTCGGCGTCTGGAGGGTGGTGAGCATGCGCACCGTGGTGGTCTTGCCGGCGCCGTTGGGGCCGAGAAAGCCCACCATCTCACCTGCGGCCACCTCCAGGTCCACCCCCCGGACGGCGTCCACGGTCCCGTTCCGGACGGCTTCGGCCGTCCCGAAGCGGGTCCGGTACGAGTAGCTGAGGCCTTGCGCGCTGATCACAGAGTTCCTCCGGTCCTGAATAAGACAGGGCGCCGCGCGGGGCGGGTTGACGGATGGCGGTCAAGAATTCGCCGCTCCGTCGACATCGCCACACCGGCGGCGGCCGGGCACTGCGTCACTCTCGCCAATTCCGCGCCGCCGAGTCCAGCTCCGGACCAGGTCGGAGGTGCCGTCTGACAGCAACGTGCCAGGGGTGGCGCGGCGGATCCGCCGGATTGTCCGAAATTGGCAGCGGATTGGCACGCCATGCTTTTCATGTCCCCGACAAGAGCTTTCGGCGGCGGCATTTTGCTGCCGCCCGATTCCCTTGCCGGGATCTCCCGGCAGGCAGTTAGCTCATGCCCAGTCACCGGCAGACCGCCGGTCGATCCGAAAGGGAAACCACAATGAGCACCGCTGTGGATTTCGCCGCGTTCGATGTCAACGAGCTGGCCGTCCTGGACGCCAACGACGCCGTCGCGCTGCCCGACATGGGCGCCTCGATCGTCTTCGTGTGGAGCTTCACCGAGGACGGCGAGGAGATCCTGACCGAGGACGCGCTCAACAACACCCCGAGCGCCTCGGCCAGCACCTCCTCCTCCTGCTGCTGACCCTCCGTCAAACCAACCCGAAGGAAACCATCATGAGCACTGCTGTGGACTTTGCCGCGTTCGATGTCAACGAGCTGGCCGTCCTGGACGCCAACGACGCCGTCGCGCTGCCCGACATGGGCGCCTCCATCGTCTTCGTCTGGCTCTACACCGAGGACGGCGAGGAGATCCTGACCGAGGACGCGCTCAACAACACCCCGAGCGCCTCGGCCAGCACCTCCTCCTCCTGCTGCTGATCTCCCGCAGCTGACCATTCCCGACTTCTCATAGTCGGGTGCCGGCAGAGCCGGTGACACCGTGCCGAACGGCCGTCAGCGATCGTGCCGCCGGTTTCACGCCGACCGACCGATTCGTGTATTTCCTGGAGTCGTCATGCGAACTATCGATCCGGGCCTGGCCATACGGGTTTTCGACTACTCGGACAATCCGCGGGAGCTGCTGCGAGATATCAGCGAGCCTCTGTTGCACCTGAAAAGCTCGCAGCAGCTTCCCGTGGTCCATGTGCGCCGAGGCTGGCTGCACGGCTCACACCTCCTCCTGACCCTCCGGCCCTACGGTGAACGGGCCGTCGACGCGAGCGAGTTCATCGCCACCGCGACCGGACTGGCCGCCGCCCGCAGTGCGAGCGCCCCGGACCAGGAGACCTACCTGCGCCGCGCGCAGGAACTCGCCCGCTGGGAGAACGTCCAGGACGAGCTGCTGCCCTGCCACCCGCAGGGCCGGGTGACCGCCGAACCGCACCGGCCGCGCGCCGACTCCCCGGCGCTCTCGCAGGCCGTCGACCAGATCATGGGCCGCTTCCTCGAACCGGTGCTCGGCTCGCTGGCCGTCCCCGAGGCCGAGCTGCTGCCACACCTCGCCCAGGTCCTCGCAGTGCTCGCCCGCACCCACCCGCGCGGCATCAGCGCCGGCGCGCTGCCGTACCGCTCGCACGCCGAGGGCGTCGCCTCGGCGACCGGCAGGCACACCGACCTCAGATCCGCCTTCGCCAAGCGCTACCTGAGTGACCGTCAGGTCTTCCTCGACGCCCTCCAGGCACCCGTGCTGACCGACACCCTGCGGGCCTGGGAACGGGCCATGCAGTACGCCTGGGGCGTGGCCGAGGCCCACACCGCCGGCCAGGCCGTCGACGAGCACGTCCTGCAGGGCGCGGCCGGCGGCGGGGAGTGGGAGCACCCGCTCGGCGCCCCGGTCCGCAGCGACTTCATCGGAGAGCTCCTGGACGGCGGCATGCTGCGCAAGCCCTCCTACCGCCACATCGCGCACCGGATCGTGCTGAACATCCTCTACACCAGCCTGACCTGTTTCGGCATCACCCCGATGCAGCGGTACTACCTCTGCTACGGACTCGGCGAGGGAACCGACGAGTTGACCGGTGAGTCGTCCATCGAGCGCGTACGAGCCTTCAGCAGGGAGCTGGCGTGACCAAGCCCTGGAACCTGGCCGACACACCCATGTACCGGGTGAATCCCATGCCCGGCCTGCGCCTCGGCGGCGACCGGCTCGGCACCGTCCTGCGGGCCCTGTTCACCGCGCACCGAGAGTGCCGGGCGCTGGCCGACGAAGTCTGCGAGGAGCTCTACCGACTCGCCGGCGACGCCACCGGCCGCGAACGCCACCGCCTGCTGCGGCTCAAGCGCGCCGTCTTCAATGACCGCGCCCCGGACGCCGCAGACCTGCGGGACACCTGGCAGACGCCACTTCCACCGGCCGTCACCGCCTGGCTGGCCGCCAGCGAACGTGGCCAACTCGCCCGTACCGCACTGGAGGCGGGCCTGCCGGGCTTCCTCGGCGAGGAGCGCGAACGGCTCGCCCAGGCGGTCGGATCCGAGCCCTTCCAGCTCTCCCTGGCCCTCAACTCCCCCCAGGTGCTCGACGCGGCCCAGCGCTACCGCACCTCGCCGGGGCAGCCGACCGCCCGTCAGCGCAAGTCCGAGCGCGGGCTGGTCCAGCACCTCGCCCGGGCCCTGCTGCGCGTCAGCCCGCTGTCCCGGCTCACCGCCGTCGGCTTCGCCGACTGGTCCGAGGACGGCCGCCGCCTCGACGAGGCCGCCTTCGACCGGCGCCGCGCCCACTCCGTACTCACCCCCGACCGGGCGCTCTTCTCCAGCCTCGTCAACGGCATCGTGGCGCCGCCCCGCCTCGGTGAACTCCCCGCCGTCGTTCAGCGCAACGCGATGCTCAAGCGGGAGGGCACCCACATCCGCTTCCAGCATGTCGTGGACGGTCGACGGCGCACCCTGGCGGTCGAACTGAACGATCAGCTGACCGCCGTGCTGAAGCTCACCGCGCTCGGCCCGCTGCCGGTCGAGGTGCTGATCGCCGAACTCGCCCGGCGCTTCGCGGTGTCCGAGCCGGACGCCGGGCGACTGGTCACCGCCGTCGTCGACGCGCAGGTCCTGGTGGCCGCCCCGGTCCTCGACGAGCAGGCCGACGACCCGCTGCCGGCAGCCGAGAAGCTGCTCGCCGAGCACCACCCCGAGGCAGCCGCCACCGTCGCCGCGATCGCCGCCGACCTCGACCTGATGGCCCGTGACTCGGTCGGCGGCCGCCGGGCCGCACTCACCAGGATCCGCGCCGCCGAGACCGCGCTCAACGAACTCAGCAGCTGCCCCGCGAAGCTCCAGGTCAACGAGGACTACCTGCTGGAACCCGGCGCGGTCTCGCCCGAGGGCTACCGCCGGGCCCTGGCCGACCTCGGCCGGGTGACCGCCTTCCAGAGTCTCTTCGACCGGCACCACGAGATCCGCGCCCTGCTCACCCGGGCCTTCACCGACCGCTTCGGCGTCGGCGCGCGGGTCGACCTGCTCGACCACGCCGAGGAACTGGTCACCCTGGTCCGCAGCCGGGAACTCGCGCTCACCCGGGCCGACGCCGAGCAGTGGGGACCCGCCGACGGTTCCCTGGCCGAGCTGCTCCGCCACCGCGCGGCCGCCACCGCGACCCTCGCCGCCCGGCTCCGCGACGCCGGCGCCGCCGGCGAGGTCTCCGTGGACCCGGGCCTGCTCGGCTCGCTCGCCGACGGCCTGCCCGACCGGTTCCGGCTCGGCGCCGCGTCGTACGGGCTACTCGTCCAGCCGGTCGACGGCAGGTTGGTGCTGAACGCCTGCTACACCGGGCACGGTCAGCTGGCCACCCGCTTCCTCGGCAGCCAGGCCGAGTTCGGCAGTGACGTCGCCGCCCGGATCACCCGCCGGATCCACCGCCGGTTCGGCTCCGACGGTGTCCGGCTCGTCGAGGACCACGGGCTGCACCGGGCCAACATCAACCACCGGATCCGGCTGCTGGACGAGACCGTCACCCCGCAGGACTGGGTCGGCGTCACGCTGGCCCACGACCCGGTCGGCGACCGGCTCGACCTCCTCGACCGGGAGGGGCAGCCGATGCGGGTGATGTCCCTGGGCATGAAGTGGATCGAACTCCAGCCCGCGCCGCTCAACCTGGCCGTCTGGCTCTACGACACCGGCCGGGTCGCCTTCGACCCGATCGGCCAGTTGCACTCCCAGCGCCGCGACCTCGACGGGACCACCGTCCGCTATCCCCGGCTGGTCGCCGGCGACGTGGTCCTGCAGCGCCGCCGCTGGTATCCCGGGGACGACCTGCCGTCCGTGCCGGGCGGTGAGCCGGAGGACGAGGCCGCCCACCTGATCGCGATGACGCGCTGGCGGGCCACCCACGACATACCCGAGGAGATCGTCATGAAGACCCCGCTCGGCATGCCGGCCGGCGAGGTGATGTCCGGCGACGGCGCCGCCGCGGCGCTCACCCGCTACCTCAGGGCCCGTAGCCGGGAGAAGCCCCAGTACCTGGACCTGGGCAGCGCGCTGATGGTGCGGGTGCTGCCGAAGTTCCTGGAGCGCCGGGGCCCCGGGTTCTTCGAGGAGGCTCTCCCAGGGGTGCGCGGCGGGGTTTCGGCCGCCGAGTGGCTGCTGGAGTACGACCTGGAGCACGACCCGGGGTCCGAGCCGGGGTCCGACCGGGCGCAGGCCGAGTCCGCCGGGGAGGGCGCGTGAGGGTCAAACTGCGTCCCGGTACGCACTTCGCGCCCGTCCGGCAGGGCGTGCACGTCGCCCGCGGCGGCGAGTCCTTCGTCCTCACGGGACCGACGGCGCTGTACACCGTCCTCGACAGCCGGCTGGAGGAACTCACCCACGGTACGGACGTCGACGCCCTCGTCGCGGCCTTCGGGAACGAGTCCGCCCGCCCGGTCCTCGACCGGGTCCTGCGTACCCTCGTGGACCGGGACGTCCTGCTCGACCTGGACGCGCTGACCACCCCGGCACCCGACCCGGCCACCGCGGAACGCTACGCCGAGACCCTCGCCTACCTGGAAGCCCACAGCTCGGACCCCTACGGGGACTTCGCGCGGCTACGGGGCGCGCGGGTGCGCGTGGTGGGGGACGGGCCCGCCGCGGAGACGGCGGCCCGGTCGCTGCGGCGCCACGGGGTGGGGGTGGTCGACGTCGAGCCTGGCGGGTTGGTCGACTCCGATGTCGCCGGACCGGTGGAGCCCGGCTGGGTGGTGCTGATCGAGGATCAGGAGTACCCAGCTGCCCAGCGCGCCGCGCTGCCGTCCGGCACCCGGGTGGTCGCCGTGCACGCCGGGGAGCACGTGGCCCTGGTGGCCGAGCTGGACGACGCGACCGGGACGGCCGCCTTCGAAGCTGCCGTCCACCGCGCCGCCGCCTGGGCGGCCGGAGACCCCGAGGCCTGTGCGCCGCGTCCGCTCAGCGCGGTCCTGGCCGGAGCGTTGGCGGCCCGCGCCGTCCTCGCCGCCCTCACCGACCTCGACCGGTCCCCGCACTCGGCCACCGTGGTCCACGGCCGTCAGCTCCGGACCGCTCGCGTCCCCCTCCCGGACGGGCCCGGTGGGCAGTCGGCCGGGACGTCCGGGGACGACGAGGGACTCGAGGCCCTGGTGCTGCCGACGGAGGACGTCGAGCCCTTGGGGGCCGAGGAGTTGCTGACGGCCTGGGTTCCGCTGACGACCCGTTGGGTCGGGCCGTTGCGGCGTGGGCACGATCTGGATCTGGACCAGCTGCCCTTCTCGTTGGAGACCGTCGAGCTGCTCGCCGGGCCCACCGGGGCCCGGGCCGCCGGGTGGGGGCCGGATCGTTCGGCCGCCGGGATCGGCGCACTGCTGGCCGGGGCGCGCCGGATGGCCGGAGCCGACGGCGCCGCCGGGACGACCGAGGGCCGCTGGCTGCTCGACGGTGTGCTTCGGCAGCTCAGCGCCGAGCTGCTGCCCGGCCACCCGGGAGACCCGCTCGGCTGGGACGAACTCGGCAGCACCGAGGGCCGGACGCTGTTCGGCCTCCTGGAGTCCTGGTTCGGTTGCACCGTCAGTCTGACTCACCGTCAGGTCCCTGCTCTCGGCTGGTCGTTGGTGACCATCACGGAGCAGGAGGGGAAGGTGGCCGCGGTCGAATGGGGTGAGACCGCGGCCACCGCTGCTCGTGCGGCCCTCGCCGCCGCAGTCGCCCGCGCCCAGGCCGACCCCGAGGTGCGCGCACTGCTCGCCGAACAGCCGGTCGGCACGAGCGTGTTGGAGACCTGTTCGGTGACCGCGGTGCGCCTGGCCCTGAGCCGCCTCGCCACCGAACCGGCCGTCCAGGGCCGTACCGTCCTCGCACGGCGGCTGACCCACGACCCGGTCACCGGACAACTCCCGCTCCACTGCGGGCCGGTGCGGCTCTCATGACCGAGGACACCACTGTGACAGACGCCCCCGAACAGCCGTCGGCGGCCAGGCGCCGGATCGGCCCCGGCGCGCCGAGCTCCTGGGACTGGCGGACCTGGGCCGAGGAACTGGACGGTTGCCTGCTGACCGCCCACGGCGAGCTGGACCTGGACTGGGAACGCCGTGCGATGGCCGCCGCCCGTACGGCAGGCCAGGACCTGCTGTCCGTCCGGATCGGCGCCGCCGAGATTCAGATCGGACCACGCTGGACCCCGGACGGCCACCAGGCCTGCCCAGGCTGTGCCGCCGCCGCCGACACCTACCGCCGCTGGGACTCCGAGCAGCGCCCCGAGAGCGACCGGCGCGAACGCGAGCGACTGGCCGCCCACCGGAGCGAACCCGACGCGCGCACCCCCGCCCCCGGTCGGGCGGTCCCCGTGTCGCCGTGGCTGGAGACGGTGGTCGGTGCGGTGCTCACCGCGGAGGCCGCGCCCGCCCCGGGTGAGCTGGTGATCGTCTCGCGGACCGGGCGGGTCACCCGGCACCGGGTGATGCGTACCTTCCGGTGTCGCCTGTGCGGTGGCGGCCCGCCGCTGCTGGCGACGGCCGCTGACGGGCCGCCGGCGTTGCCACGGCCGGTGCCGCGTTCGACCACGGCCGAGGTGCCGACCCGGCAGAGTTCGGCGCCCTTCGACATGGACCCGGGCCGGATGCGGGCCGCGTTCGCGGATCCCCGCTTCGGCCCGGTGGTGCGGATCAGCCGCTTCTCGTCGGGCAGTTTCCCGATGAGCGAGGTCGACGTGCTGGCCGGGACGCCGTCCGGTCTCGGCCGGGGGGTGCGGTTCCGCGAGGCCGAGGCGATCGGCATGTTCGAGGCGATGGAGCGGCAGGCGGGCTACCCGCACGCGGCGACCATCGTCCCCGACGTGACCCACCGTGAGCTCGGCGGTCTCGCGCTCGACCCGGCGACCCTCGGCGGCTACACCGACCGCCAACTCGCCTCCCCGTCGAGCAAGGTGCGGCGGTACACCGAGGACGTCCCGCTGGACTGGGTGTGGGCCCGGTCGCTGACCGGCGGCGAACCCCGCCTGGTCCCGGCCGAGATCGGCTTCTACCGATACGGCTACCGGATCAGGGCGGCGGAGGGGGAGAGCCGGCGCGGCTCCTTCCTGGAATCCTCCAGCGGCTGCGCCCTCGGCGGCGGTTTCGAGGAGGCAGCTCTGCACTCGCTGCTCGAACTCGCCGAACGGGACGCCTTCCTGCAGGCCTGGCACCTCGCCCGCCCGCTGCCCGCCGTCGATCCGGCCACCGTCCGGGACCGCCAGTCGCGGCTGCTGCTCAGGCTGGTCGAGAAGCGCGGCTACGACGTCCACCTGCTCGTCGCCACCGCCGACATCCCGGTGCCCGCGGTCTGGGCGCTCGCGGTGCGGCGCGACGGTGGTCTGCCGGCCAGCTTCAGTACGGCGGGCTGCCACCCCGACCCCGAGCAGGCGGTGCGCTCGGCGCTGTGGGAGCTGGCCCAGCTGGTGACGGGCGGGCTCAACTGGGACCCGAAGCCGCTGGAGCCGTTGATCGACGACCCTTGGCAGGTCGAGGAGTTGGCGCACCACTGGCGCCGCTACGCCTTCCCCGAACTGCTTCCCCGGGTCGAGCGGGTACTCGGCGGACCGGTGCTCCCGCTGGCGGACGCCTTCGGCGACTGGCCGCAGCCGCTGATCCGCGCGGCCGGCGGTGACGTGACCGGCGCGCTGGAGTACGTCCTCGACCTCTACCGGGCGGCCGGGCTAGGCACCGTGCTGGCCGTCGACCAGTCCACCCCCGACCATTCCGCGCTCGGCATGTCGGTGGTCAAGTGCGTGGTGCCCGGCATCCTGCCGATGTGCTTCGGCCAGGCACACCAACGCCTGTCCGGCCTCGACCGGCTGCTCTCGCGGCTCGACGTGGATCCGGCCGACCTGCCCCTCGACCCTCACCCCTTCCCGTGAACGCGGCCCTTCCCGTGAACGCATCCGCAGTCACCCGTCCCGGTGCTCCGACCTCGGACGACGTCCGCCGCTTCGCCTTCCGGCAGGGTCCAGGCAAGGCCCACCTCGGCGAGCAGCACCTGGTGGACGACAGGTCCCCGACCACCAGCGCCCTGCCGCCCAGGTGGGCCCGCTCGGCCACCGGCGTGCCGCTTCGGCTCGGCACCCACGAGCTGCTGGCCGCCACCCCGTACCCCGGACCCTGCGGGCCCGGGACCGTGGGGGTGCCGGCTCCGCGCGACCGACTCGGGCACCTGCTGACCACTGCCTTCGGCCTGCAGCGCCGCGAGCCCTCGCACCGCTATGCCGACCACCGTTCGGTCGCCTCCGGGCGGGCGAAGTTCCCGGTGCACGCCTTCCTCGCCCAGGGATCGGCGGTCCGCTATCTCGACGTGTACCGGCACGCGCTGGTGGACGTGACGCCGCCCGGGGGAGTGACCGCAGTGCCGGGGGACGGGACGACGGTGCTGCTGGCCGCCCGCTACAGCGACCTGCCCGCCGCCTACGGCCGGATGCGGTACGCCGTCACCGAGGTCGAACTCGGGGTCAACCTGAGGTCGTTGTGCGTGGCGGCGGACCTGTTCGGGGTGGAGGCCCGGCTCGCCCTGGACGGCGCGAGCAGCGCGGAGGCCGAGGCCGTGGTCCGGTCGGCCGGGCCTGGCACCTGGTCCGCCCCACTGGCCGTCCGGCTCGGCGGCGTCGGCCCGCTCGGCCCGAGCACGACGCTGCCCAGCCCGGCCGGGAGCGCGCCGGACAGCCGCGACCCCTTGCTGGAGAGTGACGATCCGTCAGTCGGGGACATGGCCGCCGTCAGTGCCCAGCGCCACGGCCTGCCGGCCGATCCGCCGCCCCCGGCCCGTGGGCTGCCCGAGGGCGGCCCGGCCGGCGGCACCGACTGGGCGGAGGTGCTGTGGAACCGCACCGCCGGCCGGATGCCGGACCGGTTGTACGGCTTCGCCCTGCGGCCCGCCGAGGTCTCCGCCGACTGCCTCGCCGATCTGCTGGCCTGGGCCGACCGGCCCCCGCCGGACCGCCTGCTAGCCGAGGTCGCCGGCCGGGTCCGGCTGACCGTGGCCCTGCAACGGGTCGGCGGGCTGCCGACCGGCGTCCACCGGGTCGAGGGCAGGGAACTGACGCCCGGTCCGGTCCGGCCCAAGATCATGGCCGCGCTCCAGCCCGGATTCGCCCAGCAACCCTCGCCGAACACCGACTCCGGGATGCGCCACGCGGCGATGGTCTGGGTCCACTCCGTCGACGTCGACGCGCTGCTCGACGACTTCGGCCCCTCGGCCCTCGGCCTGCTCCAGCTCTGCCTGGGCTGGAGCGTGCACGGCCTCTGCCTGGCGGCGGCCGCGAACGGACTGGTCGCCCGCCCGGCGCGCTCCTTCGTCGAGTACCACGTGCAGCCCCTGCTCGGCCTACCCCGCGAGGAGACCCCGGTGTTCATGACCGTCTGCGGGACCTCCCGCTTCACCGAACCGATGCTGGATCTGCGCACATGAGTACACCCAACGCCCTTGGCCGCTGGCGCAGTTGGCACCTGCACGCGGACTCCCTGCAGCCCGCCGCACTGGAGACCCTGCTGCTCCGGGCCGTGGTTCCGGTGATCGAGGAGCACGCGACCGGTCAGGGCGAGGGCGATCCGCCCCGGCCCTGGTTCTTCCTCCGCTACTGGCAGGGCGGTCCGCACCTGCGCCTGCGGATCGCCGACCTGGACGATCCGACGGCCACCCGGATCACCGCAGAGCTGACCGCCCGGACGGACGCCGTCAACGCCGCGCTGCCGCCGGAGGACCGGATCACCGCCGACTCGTACCGGCAGGCCGCACAGCCGCTCGCCGACCTCGGCGAGGGCGGCCGCGCACTCGACCTCGGCGAGTTGCTGCCGCCCGGTGTCCACCCGGCGCTCTACGAGCCAGAGTTCCGGCGCTACGGCGGGCCCGAACAGATGGCGCTGAGCGAGGAGCTGTTCCACGCTTCCAGCGTGGTGGCACTGCGCGCCTGCCGGGCACGTCCGGGACACGGCCGCAGCGTCGCGGACGGGTTGGAGGCGATGGCCGCGACCCTGTCGGCCTGGCCCGGCCGCCGGCTGGTGCTGCTGAGCGCGGTACGGGACGGCTGGACGGAGTGGTCCGGCCGGCAGGGCCAGGGGGAGGCCGCCGAACGCTTCGCCCGTGGCGTCGCCGAGCAGGCCGACCGGCTGCGAGCGAGCGCGGGGGCGCTGGCCGCCCTGGCCGACGGAGCCCCGTCCCGCTGGAGTGCCTGGACGACCAGGCTCCGGCCGGCCGCCGAGCTGTGGACCGAGTCCCACGGCGTTCCCGGCGCCGGCCGGATCCTCGGCTCCCAGCTCCACATGACCCAGAACCGGCTGGGCGTCGGCGCGGGCCGCGAAGGCATGATGGCCGCGATCCTGCTGGACCTCTTCCAGCAGCACGGCGGTGCGTCTTGACACAACGTCAGGTGATCGAACTCGTCGACGTACACAAGCACTTCGGCGAGGTCACGGCGGTCAACGGCCTGAACCTGCGGGTGGAAACCGGCGAGGTGGTCGCCTTCCTCGGACCGAACGGCGCGGGCAAGTCCACCACCATCGACCTGCTGCTGGGCCTGGCCGGCCCCGACTCGGGCACCGTACGGGTCTGCGGCCGCCCACCCGTGGACGCGGTCCGGCACGGCCTGGTGGCCGCCGTCCTGCAGAGCGGCGGCCTGCTGCGCGACTTCACGGTCGCCGAGACCGTCCGCTACGTCGCCTCCGTGTACCCGGCGGCCAGACCGGTCGGCCAGGTGATGGAGGTGGCCGGGCTGACGCCGATCGCCGGACGACGGGTTGGCAAGTGCTCCGGCGGCGAGCAGCAGCGGCTCCGCTTCGCCCTGGCCCTGCTCCCTGAGCCGCAACTGCTGGTCCTCGACGAGCCGACCACCGGCATGGACGTCGAGGCCCGGCAGGACTTCTGGCAGGCGGTCCGCCGCGATGCGGAGCACGGCCGAGCCGTACTGTTCGCCACCCACTACCTCGACGAGGCCGACGCGCACGCCGACCGGATCGTCGTCGTACGGGAAGGCGTCGTGGTGGCCGACGGGCCGGCGGCGAAGATCAAGAACATGGCGACCGGCCGCCAGATCCGGGCGCACTGGCCCGGAGCCTCGCCGGCGGCCGTCCGCGCCCTGCCCGGCGTGGACTCCGCGGAGGCGTACGGCGATTCGGTACTGCTGCGCACCCGCGACTCCGACCGGGTCGCCCGCCATCTGCTGAACCACACCGCCGCCCGCGACCTGGAGATCAACGCCACCCTGGAGTCGGCCTTCGTGGCGCTGACCGGCCGCGACTCCTCCCGGCCGCCCGACGGTGCCACCGAGCCCGACCCCGAGGAGCGCGGATGACCACCGCCACCGCCACGGCCCCCGCCCGCCCGCCGTACGGCGGATTCAACACCGTGGCCCTGCGGCTGGAGGTGCGGCGGGTACTGCGCAACCGGCGCACCCTGGTCTTCGCCCTGGCGATGCCCGCGCTGTTCTTCCTCTCCGTCGGCCTGCCGCAGGCCGGCCAGGACGCCGCCGGGACTGGGGTGCGCCCGCTCACCATGGTCAACATGGCGGTCTACGGCTCGATGCTCGCCGCCACCTCCTGCGGCGCCGCCGTCGCGGTCGAGCGCAGCCTCGGCTGGACCAGGCAACTGCGCATCACGCCGCTGCTCCCGCTCGCCCACCTCGCGATCAAGGTACTGACCGCGATGCTGCTCGGACTGCTGTCGGTGGTCGTGGAGTTCACCCTCGGCGCGGCTTCCGGGGTGCGGGCCCCGCTGCGGGTCTGGCTGCTCTCCGGTCTGATCGCCTGGCTCGGCTCCTCGGTCTTCGCCTCCCTCGGTCTCTTCGCGGGATTCGTGCTGCCCTCGGAGAACGTCATGCAGTTCATCGGCCCCGCGCTGGCGCTGCTGGCCCTGTGCGGCGGCCTGTTCGTGCCGCTGCCCTACCTGCCGGAGTCGGTGCGCTCGTTCGCCGAGTTCACCCCCGGCTACGGGGTCGGCCAGCTCGCCCGCCTCCCGCTCACCGGCGGGCCGGCCGGCGGGGCGCTGGCCAACCTCGCGGCCTGGGCGACTGTCTTCCTCACGGGAGCCGCCTGGCTGTACCGCCGCGACCCGGCCCGGTAGCCGGTGCCTCGATCCGCTCAATTCTGACATTCCGTCAGTAGCGTGACTGCCATTGACATGTACCCCCGTCGCTGTGAATCTTGCTTCGCAACTCCGCCGTTTCGAGCAGTTTTGCGCAGCAGCAGACAACTGTTGCTCAGTCGACGGGAGAAACGCGCCGTGCGCTTACTTCGACATCACCTCCGCTGGACCGCACTCGCCGCGGTCGCGACCTTCCTCGCCACCCTGGCCGGGCCGACCGTTCCGGCCCGGGCGGCGACCCCCGGCTCCGCCGTCCTCGACCTGGGCCACCAGGACGCGACCTGGCAGAGTCCCCGCTACTCCAAGGGCACCTTCGGCGGCGCCGCCGACTGCCCACCGGCCGCACAGGACCCGGGAAACGCGGTCTGCGACCGCTTCGACCTGACCGTCGACGTGCCGACCGGGTACTGGGACGACAACCCGGAGGGCGGCGTCCCGCTCTCCATCCAGTGGCAGACCCCCACCGACGACTTCGACCTCTACATCTACGACGCGAACGGCAAGGAGGTCGCCCAGAGCGCGGGCACCGCCGACCCCGAGTCGACCGTGATCCCCAAGGCCTCGGGCACGTACCACGTCGTGGTCGTCCCCTACGACGTGCACGACAACTCCTATACCGGCCGGGCCTATCTGCCGCAGACGGCTGACGCGGGCGACCTGACCGCCTTCAGCGGTTCGAGGGGCAGCTACGACATCACGGCGGGCACCCTGACGGCCAAGGTCGACTTCCTCGCCGACGACCAGCTGCGCCTGCGGGCGGCCCCGGACGGCGTCCTCACCGACCCGGCCGGCAGCACCATCATCCGCAAGCAGCCCGAACTCCAGGTCGACACCAGCTCGTTCGACGCGGGGGAGTACTACGGCATCCGCTCCAAGGATCTGGTCCTGCGGGTCTACAAGCACCCGTTGCGGTTCGGCCTGTACCGGGCGGACGACCGCACTGCGGTCTGGCAGGAGGACGCCCCGCTGCGCTGGAGCACCAGCGGGATGCGGCAGAGCCTGCTGCGCGGCGCCGACGAGCAGTTCTTCGGCGGCGGCGAGCAGAACGGCAGCTTCTCGCACCGCGACCGGACCATCCACGTCGCCAACAGCTTCGACTGGAACGAGGGTGGCTACAACAACTCCCAGCCGTTCTACGTCTCCAGCGCCGGCTACGGCGTCTTCCGCAACACCTTCGCGCCGGGCAGCTACGACTTCGGTTCGCCGGTGCGCACGGGGCAGCAGGAACGGCGGCTCGACGCCTACTACTTCACCGGTGACGTGAAGTCGGTGATCGGCAAGTACACCGCGCTGGTCGGCAAGCCGTTCATGCCGCCCGTCTACGGCCTGGAACCGGGCGACTCCGACTGCTACCTGCACAACGCCAACCGCGGCGAGCGGCACACCACGGACGCAGTGAAGATCGCCGACGGCTATGTCCAGAACCAGATGCCGCTCGGCTGGATGCTGGTCAACGACGGCTACGGCTGCGGCTACGAGGACTTGGCGACGACCGGAGAGGGCCTGCGGAAGGACCATGCCCAACTCGGGCTGTGGACCCAGAACGGCCTGCCCAACCAGGCCGAGGAGGTCAAGGCCGGGGTCCGGGTGCGCAAGCTCGACGTGGCCTGGGTCGGCAACGGCTACGACTTCGCGCTGAACGCCTGCGACCAGGCCAAGGCGGGCATCGAGGACAACAGCGACGCCCGGGGTTTCGTCTGGCTGCCGGTCTCCTGGGCCGGCGCGCAGCGCTGCGGTGTGCTCTGGAGCGGTGACCAGAGCCTGTCGTGGGACTACATCCGCTGGCAGATCCCCACCTACGCGGGCGCGACCATGTCCGGCATCGCGTACAACACCGGTGACGTCGGCAGCATCTACCGGCACGACCCGAAGATGTACGCCCGCGACCTGCAGTGGAAGGCCTTCCTGCCGGCCATCATGACGATGGACGGCTGGGCGAAGGACGTCGCCACCAAGCAGCCGCGCGACCAGCAGCCCTGGCTGGACGGCGAGCCGTACACCTCGATCAACCGCAAGTACCTGCAGCTGAAGGAGCGGCTGCTGCCGTACATGTACACCCTGTCGGCCGAGGCCACCACGACCGGCGTCGGTGCCGTGCGGCCGCTCGCGCTGGAGTACCCGGACGACCCGGCGGCCCTCGGGCCGAACGCCAAATACGAGTTCCTGGCCGGGCCGGACTTCCTGGTCGCGCCGGTCTACTCGGACACCGCGGTGCGCGACGGCATCTACCTGCCCAAGGGCACCTGGACCGACTACTGGACCGGGCGCACCTACCAGGGCCCGACCACGATCAACGGCTACTCGGCCCCGCTGGACACCCTGCCGCTGTTCGTCAAGAGTGGCTCGATCGTCCCGATGTGGCCCAAGGGCACGCTCTCCTGGGAGAACCGGGACCGGACCGAACTCGACTACGACCTCTACCCGCAGGGGGACTCCACCTACACCCTGTACGAGGACGACGGCGTCACCCGGCAGTTCACCCAGGGCGCCTCGGCCACCCAGCGGGTGGACGTGCACGCGAACGGTGCCGTGACCGTCGTCAAGGTCGGTGCCAGCGTGGGGAGTTACGCCGACAGGCCGAGCAGCCGGGCCTACCGGTTCACCGTGCACGGCGAGCGGGCCCCGCGCCGGGTGGTTACCGAGGGCGGTCCGCTGCCGCAGCTGGGCTCGGCCGCCGCGCTCGACTCGGCCGCGTCCGGCTGGTACTTCGACGCCGCGACCGGAGTGACCACGGTCAGAACGCCGTCCGTCGCCACCGACCACGGCTTCACGGTCGAGTTGATCCACGGCGGGCACTGAAACAAGCAGGGCCCGGCCCACCTGACGGGTGGACCGGGCCCTGTGTTGTATTGAGGCCCAGGCTTCAGGAGCGGAGGACGGCGGTCAGTTCGGCGGCCGTCGGCGGGTTGGCGCCGGCGCGGGAGACGGTGATGGCGGCTGCGGCAGCCGCGGCCCGCAGGGCGGCGGGTACCGCCTGGGCGTCCGACTCACGTCCCGTGAGGGTGGCCAGCAGAGCCGACATGAACGAGTCCCCGGCGCCCACCGTGTCGACGACCTCGGCCGGTGCGGCCTCGGTGCGGAACTCGCCTTCGGGGGTGAGCGCAAACGCGCCCTCGCCGCCGCAGGTGACGACGACCACGTGCGGGCCGAGGGTCAGCCAGCGGGCGGCGCTCTCGCGGACCGGAACCCCGGGATACAGCCACGCCAGGTCCTCGTCGCTGGCCTTGACGACGTGGCTGAGCGCCACGCACTCCTCCACCGCGGCGATGCCGCCTGCCCGTTCGCCGAACAGCGCCGGACGGATGTTGGGGTCGTAGGAGACCGTCGCTCCCGAGCGGCGCAGTTCGCGCAGCAGGCGGCGGGCAGTGTCGGCGCCCGGCTCCAGTACCGAGGCGAGCGAGCCCAGATGGACGTACCGCGCCGACGGAACGGCAGTCTGTTGCAGGCTCCATTCGACGGCGAACTCGTAGGCGGCGCTGCCTCGTTCGTCGATGGTGACGATCGCGGTCGGAGTGGGTGGTTCCTGATCGTCCGTCAGGACCGACACCCCCGCCGAACCGAGGTGCGCCCGGATCAGGTCGCCCATCGGATCCTGCCCGAGCTGGGTGAGGAGCGTGGTCCGGTGCCCCAGCCTGGCCAGGCCGTAGGCGACGTTGGCGGGGCTGCCGCCCGGGTGGGCGCGGTCGGGTCGGCCAGGGGCGCGGACCACGTCCGCGACGCACTCGCCGATGACGAGGAATTCGACGCCTCTGGTGTCGGGCTCTGCCATGGTGCGGGGCTGCTCCTTGCGTCGTGAACTCGTGTGTTCGTCAGGCGTGTTCGCCGGGTTGTCAGTCGCTCAGGGTCACCTGATCGAGCATCAGGTGTCCCCAGCTGCCGGTCGCGTCGTCGAGGATCCGCAGCTGCGCGCTGCGGCCCTGCCACTGGCCGAGGTCCCAGGTGACGGGTTTCAGGGTGCCGGTGTCGTCGCCGGTGGCGGTGCGTACGGGCTGCCCGTCGACGAGGAGGCTGACGGCGGCGGCGCCGGGCTGCCCGAGCGGATGGTGGCCGCCGGCGACCAGGAGGTGCAGGGTGTTGCGGTCGATGGTGAAGGCGGGCGAGGTGATGGTGCCGGTGGCGGAGTCGGTGCCGGCGTAGGTGTCGAGGACGGCGGCGCCGACCTGGCCCGGGAGGCTCGCAGGGGTCGGTCCGGTGCCGGTGAGGCCGCCGGTGGTGGTCCAGCCGGTTCCGTACGTGCTGCCCTCGAAGTCGGCGAGGATCCTGGCCGGGCGCTGGGCGAGGTTGGCGAACTCGGTGACGGTGACGTTGGCGAAGGTGGCGCCGCCGCCGCTGGTGAACAGGTTGACGCCGTTGTCGGCGGGGTCGGGGAACGCCAGGCTCGAGTGGACGTAGCGGCCGTCGTCGAGGAAGTACTCGACGGTGGTGCGGTCGACCAGGATCCGCAGGTGCGCCTGGGTCTTCGCCGGGTCGTACGGTGCGTGGGTCTCCTCGCGCCGGCCGGACGGGTCGGGGTTTCCGGTCTGACGCCGGTTCAGGTAGCTGTAGTCGTGGTTGATTCCGGCGTCGACGTGGCGGGCGCCGTCGGCGGAGACGCGCAGTTGGACGCCGAGGTTGTCGAGGGTGCTCCAGCTGACGTCGGCGTCCAGTTGGTAGGCGGTGCCGTGGTAGTCGAGCGGGGTCTGGCCGTTGACCTGGATCGTGCCGAGCGAGGTGACTCTGGTGGCGTGGTTGTCGAGCGCGGGTACGGGCCGGGAGGCCAGGGCGTAGCCGTCGCCGTAGTGCTTGAGGGTGATCTGGCGGGTGATGGAGTCGGTGCCGTTGAAGCCGTCGGAGGCCCAGGTGGGAGTGTTGTACGGGTAGGACCAGTTGTTCATCCAGGCCATCGCGTAGCGGCGGTCGAGCGGGGCGGTGGGGTCCTCCCAGGTGACGCCGCCGTACCAGTCGAGACCGTGGTCGAGCCACTGCGGGGTGGCGGTGTCGGGGGTGAAGGCGGTGCCGTCGAAGGTGCCGGTCCAGTAGGCGTAGGTGTTGGGGGCGCCGGTGAGGTAACCGTTGGCGCTGGCGCCCATGACCCAGTGGGTGGTGCCGTCGTCGGCCGTGAGCTGGAACAGGTCGGGGCATTCGAGGGTGCCCAGCGTGTTGTCGACGTAACTGGAGGCCCAGGTCCAGCTCTTGAGGTCGGGGGAGGTGTAGAACCCGATCCGGTCGCCCTCGGCGAGGAGCGCGACCCAGCGGTTGCGGGGGGCGTCCCGGACCACCTTGGGGTCGCGGAAGTCCTTGCGGCCGCCGTTGGCCAGCACCGGGGTGTCGCCGTAGGGGCGGAAGTTGCGGCCGCCGTCGGTGGAGTACCAGAGGAACTGGGCCTGCGGGCCGGACGCGTCGACGATCTGGGCGGGCGTGGGGTGGTCCATCTGGGTGGTCAGGACGACGATCGCGCCGGCGCCGAACCCGGCGGTGTTGTCCGTGTCGACGACCGCCGAGCCGGACCACAGGTCGTAGTTGGCGTTGGTCTTCTTCGGGGCGGCGACGCCCTGGTCGTGGAAGGCGACGTTGTCGGTGGTGGTGGCGAGGCGCCAGGCGGTTCCGACGGCCTGGTCGTAGTCGGCGTTGTAGAGGTAGTAGTAGTGGAAGGCGCCGTCGACGTAGACCGGCCGCTGCGGGTCGTTCTTCCAGTGGTCGGGCACGGTGAAGTGGTACACGTCGCGGTAGCTGTCGGCCGCCCGGGCGGCCTGAGGGGCGGCCGGGCCGGGGGCGGCGACGCCGAGCGCGGTCAGGGCGAGAGCGAGCAGGGCGGTGAGGGAGAACCGCAGTCGGGAGGTCATGGTCGGCTCCTGGACTTCTGTGGGTGGGGGAGGAGCTGTCGTACCGTCAGCGAGGCAGGGGGACCTGCGCGGACAGGGCGCCGGCCCCGGCCGGCTCCGCCTCGAACGTCATCCGGTGACCGTCCCAGCGGACCGGCATGGGGTCGCTGACTCCACCCGTGAAGGTCCCGTCGGGGCCGGTGTGGTGGAAGCCCATGAGCACCCAGCGGCCGTCCCGGCGGCGGACGAGCTTGCCGCTGTAGTAACGGTCGTCGGTCACCTGCTCGGCCGCGTCGATGTCGAACGGTCCGAGCAGGCTCTCGGCGGGGGCGGCCCAGATGCCGCCCCGGGTGCCGCCCGCCCGGCGCAGGTCGGAGGCGTGCTCGGCGAGGCAGGAGAAGAGCAGTACCGGCCGGCCGTCGACGATCTCGGTCTGGACGACCTCGAGCTGCCCGAAGCCGCGTACGGCGGGTGCGGTCAGCGGCGGCCGCAGGTGCCACTCGCGCAGGTCGGGGGAGACGGCGTGGCCGACGACTCCGCGTTCGAAGGCCGGCCCTTCGGCGGCCCGGGCGGTGATCAGCATGTGCCAGCCGTCGCCGCCGGGGTCGGCGAAGACCCAGGGGTCGCGGAACGCCTCGTCGTGCCACCGGCCGGAGTCGAGGGTCTCGTACCAGGCGGGGTCCGCGCCGAGGACGGGGTTGGCGCCGGCCTTGTGCCAGGCGGTCAGGTCGGTCGAGGTGGCGTAGCCGATGCGCTGGATGTTCCGGCCCTCGGGGGCCCGGGTGGCGCCGGTGTAGAACAGGAACCAGGTGCCGTCGGGGTGGCGGGCGACCGAGCCGGTCCAGGTGGCGAGGTCGTCGAAGGCGGGGGCGTCCGCGCGGACCAGGGCGTCGGGGACGCGGGTCCAGGTGCGCAGGTCGGTGGAGACGGCGTGGCCGATGGCGGCGCGGTAGTGGCGGGCCTCGGGGTCGTGCAGGGCTCGGGACGCGTACAGGAAGAACAGGTGGTGCTGCTCGCCGTCGTCGGCGAACCAGAAGTCCCAGACCCAGGAGTCGGGCAGCGTGAACATGAGGGCCTTTCAGGGCAGGCGTGAGGAGCCCGGCGGGGCTTGGTGTACGGGGGCGCGCGGTGGCGGCGGTGGTCAGCCCTTGACGCCGCTGGCGGCGACGCTGCTGACGAAGGCGCGCTGGAAGGCGAGGAAGACCACCAGCACGGGCAGCGTGATCATGGAGGTGTAGGCCATGATCTCGCCCCAGGCCGGGTTGTCCTGGAAGAAGTACTGCATACCGACCATGACGGGGCGCAGCTTCTCGTCCTGCACGACCATCGTCGGCCAGAGGTACTGGTTCCACGCGGGCAGGAAGGTGAGGATCGCCACGGTCGCGAAGGCCGGTCCTGACAGTGGGACCACGATGCGGCGGTAGATGGTGAACCAGCCGGCGCCGTCGATGCGGGCGGCCTCGTCCAGCGAGGTGGGGATGGTGGAGAAGTACTGGCTGAACAGGAAGATGGAGAAGGCGTTCGCGACGAACGGGATGATCTGCACCTGGTAGCTGTTGAGCCAGCCGATGTCGTAGACCAGCGCGCCGTCCTGGAAGAGCAGGGTCGGCAGGTGGGCGACCCAGTAGACCAGCGGCACGGCGATCGTCTCGAAGGGGACGATGAGGGTGGCGATGACGACGCCGAGGACCAGGCCGCGGCCGCGCCAGCGCAGGCGGGAGAGGGCGAAGCCCGCCATGGAGTTGACGACCAGTCCGAGGCCGACGATCGCGACGGTGACCAGCAGCGAGTTGAGCAGGAAGCGTCCGACCGGTACCCGGTCGAAGACCGCGCCGTAGTTGTCCAGACCGACGTCGCCGACCGGCAGGAACGCGCGCCAACCGCTGATGTCGGAGAGGATCTGGCCGTCCGGCTTCAGGCTGGAGACGAACATGAAGACCAGCGGGAAGAGGAAGAACACGGCGAGGCCGACCAGGACCAGGTACGACCAGACCCGGCGGCGCCGGCGCTGTTCGCTCGCCTCGGAACGCGTGTCTCGCACGCGCGGAGTTGCGGCCATGGGTCAGTCCTTGTCGCGGGTGAGGTGGCGCTGGATCAGCGCGATGACGAGCACGATCACGAAGAAGACCAGGGACAGCGCGGAGCCGTAGCCGATCTGCTGCTGGCGGTAGCCGGTGAGCACCGCGTGGTAGACCAGCGTGGAGGTCGAGTCGATCGGGCCACCCTGGGTCATCACGTCGATCTGCACGAACAGGCCGAGCGCGGCGATCGTGATGGTGATCAGGACGAAGATCCTGGTCGGGCGCAGGCACGGCCAGGTGACGTCCCTGAACTGGCGCCAGGTCCCGGCGCCGTCGATCCGGGCCGCCTCGTAGAGCTCCTCGGGAATGGTCTGCAGCCCCGACAGCCAGATCAGCATGTGGAATCCGACGGCCTGCCAGACGGACAGCACGATGATCGCGAACAGGGCGGTGCTGGGGTTGTTGAGCCAGGCGGTGCCCTGCCAGGCGCCGAAGGTGACCGAGTCGATGAAGGAGTTGACCAGCCCGTCCGGCTGGTACATGAACTTCCACAGGATCGAGACCACGACGATCGAGGTCACGACCGGGATGAAGAAGATCACCCGGAACGCGGTCACGCCGCGGATCTTCTGATTGACCATCAGGGCGAGGAACAGCCCGAAGCCGGCCTGGACGGGGACGACCACGGCCGCGAAGGCGAAGGTGTTCAGGGCCGAGCGGAAGAACGTCGGGTCGATGGTGAAAGCCCGGACGAAGTTGTCGAGGCCGACGAAGCGCAGCGGCTCGGGGGAGATCAGCCGCGCGTTGGTGAAGGAGAGTGCGAAGCCGAGCAGCACCGGCACGATCAGGAACGTCAGCAGCAGGACGATCGCGGGTGAGGCCATCGCCAGGCCCGCGCGGGCTTCGCCGCGGCGGGCGGCGCGCTGTCCGCGCCTGATCGGTGCCCGGGTGGCCTCGGGGGTGGCCGCGTCGGCCGGGGATTCAAGACGGAAGGTCGCCGTCATGGGGTCACGCCTTTCCACAGGCGGGGCGGCACGGCAGCCGCCCCGCCATCGCTTGACGCCTCGTCAGTTGCCGTAGCTGTTGTTCGACTTGAGGTCGCTGTCGATCGACTGCACGGCACTGTCGAGGGTGGACCTGACGTCGGCGCCGTTCATGATGTCCTTGGCGGCCTTCTCGAAGGTGGTGGAGATCACCGGGTAGCCGGGCGTGGCGGGGCGGACCAGGGCGAACTTCTGCGACAGGACGGCGAACTGGTGCAGCGAGCCGTCCGGGCCGAAGTACTTCGACGCGGCGGCGGCGCCCGTGGTGGCCGGGATGACGACCTGGCTGTCGGCGAAGTCGGTGAGGTACTTGTCCTGGAAGCTGAACTTCAGGTACTCGCGGGCGCCCTCGCTCGGCGCGCTGCCGCAGCCGGCGGAGATGCCCCACTGCCAGGAGCCGCCGCCGATCCGGGGACCCTTGCCGAAGTCGACGGGAGGCAGGATCAGCAGGTCGGAGCCGACCTTCTGCAGCGCGTCCTGGGCGTTCCACACGCCGGTGTAGCTCAGCGCCACCTTGTCGTCGATGAACTTCTGGTTCCCCACCGGGCCGCTGTTGTTCGCCCAGCCGTTCTTGAACACCTTCTGGAACCAGGTGAAGAACCTGGCGGAGTCGGGGCCGTTGAGCACACCGTCGGCGGACTTCATGGCGGTGCGGTCGACCAGGTCACCGCCGGAGCTCTGCAGCATCGGCGAGTACGCGTACGGCCACCACTCGCCCTTGTCGGCCGTGCCGAGGTCGAGCGGGGTCGCGTAGCCGGAGCTCTTGAGCTCGGCGGCGGCGGCGTCGAACTCCTCCAGCGTCCAGGGCTGGTCCACGGTCGGGATGCGGATGTTGTTCTTCTCCAGCACCGACTTGCGGGCGAAGATCGACAACGCCGCGTCCCAGTAACCCGCCGAGTAGACCTTGCCCTTGTAACGGCCGACCGCGGTGGGCAGCAGCGAATCGGTCAGCGCGGTCGGGAGCTCCAGCGGCTGCAGGTAGCCGGCCCAGGCCCAGTTGGGCATGATCGGGCCGTCCATGTCCAGCAGGCACGGCAGGTTGCGGGCGGCGGCCGCCGCGGTGATGGCGTCGTTGTACGAGCCCTGCGGGAAGTTCTGCTGGACGACCCGGTACTTGGTCTGCGAGGCGTTGAAATCGTCGATGATCTTCTTGTAGACAGCCAGCTCTCCGGGGTTTCCCGCGGAGTGCGTCCACATGCTGATCTGCGTCGGACCGTTTCCGGACGGCGTGCCGTCGTGGCTCGCCTTGGCGCAGCCGCTCAGCGCGACCGTTCCCAGGAGGACCGCCGCTGCTACGATTGCGAGGGGTTTGCGCACAGGTGATCCCTTCAAGGGGCCGACTTGCAGGTCGTCCCCGGTGTGATGGCAGCGTCAACTGCCATGTGATTTCGGTGAGTCCGCCGCCGTTCTCAGTTTCCGGCCGGGATCGGCGGCGGCCCCACGGAGTCCCGACGGATGATCGGGCAGTTCATGAGAAGCGGGTCGTTCCGATCGGACTCCCGCAGCCCCAGGGCAACCTCCATCGCCCAGCGGCCCATCTCGTAGTGGGGCAGTGCGACCGTGGTGAGCGGCGGATCCAGCTCCGAGGCGATCAGCTGCTGGTCGTCGTAGCCGACGATCGACAGGTCGTCGGGGATCACCAGGCCGCGACGGTGAGCGGCGGTGTAAGCACCCATCGCCATACGGTCGTTGAAGCAGAAGATCGCGGTCGGACGTCGCTCCGCCGGCAGGTCCAGCAGTCCCTCGACAGCCGTCCGCCCGCCCGCGGCATCGGTTGTCGCGCGCACGTGCAGGGCCGGATCGGGGGTGATCCCCGACTCGGCGAGCACCTGCAGATAGCCCTGGTGGCGCAGCTTCGAGGCGACGACCTCCTCGGGGTTGGGCGCGTCGACGTAGGCGATCCGCCGGTGACCCGCCGCCACCAGCTCACGCGTCGCCGCGGCCCCGCCCTGCCGGTCGTCCGGCACCACCGCCGGCCAACCGCCATCCGTCGGACGGCAGTCCAGGAAGACGGCGTCCGCCGGGAGGCCGGCCGGCGCGTCCACCGCGCGGTGCCACATCCGGGCATAGAGCATCGCGTCGACCTGCTGGCCGACCAGGGCGAGGATCGCCTTCCGCTCCTGCTCCGCGTCGTCGTCGGTGTTCACCAGGATGACCAGGTGGCCGTGGTCCCGGGCGACGTCGTTGGCGCCCGCCAACATCCGGCCCGCGAAGGGGGTGGTGGCGATGGTGTCGGAGATCAGCCCGATCGTCCGGCTCCGCTGGGTCCGCAGGCTGCGCGCCACCGAGTTCGGCGCGTACCCGGCCGCCTCGGCCGCCTCGCGGACCCGGGCCTGCGTCTGCGGCGAGATGCGGTCGTTGCCCGCACCGCTCAGCACCATCGAGACGGTGGCGGTCGAGACGCCGGCGGCGGCCGCAACATCGGACATACGCACCCGGGCCATGGCGATCCGACCTCGTTTCATCTGCGTTTAATCGTTTAACCTTCGGGACGTGAGTATGCAGTTCCCCCGTTGCACCGTCAAGACAACGGGCATCCCCGTAACCCCTACGCAACGCGGGTGTGACCCGAGCGTGGCGACGGAACGGCGGCCGCCGTGAGCCAAGTGCCCTGACAGCGTGGGTGGGTGGGTGAGCGCTGCCGGAGTCGTTCCGGGGCGGGGTTCGACGCGCCGATCGTCGGCCCTGGTGAACGTGCCTTCTACGGCGGTCAGTTCGCGTCGACGACCCTGCTGTTCGATCACTTCGCGGTCCAGCTGTGGGCGTCACCGTCCAGGTCACGTGGCCCGGTCGGCCCCGGCACTGTGACGACAGGACACCGAGCATGATGCAGGACGCCCTGGCCGACGGACCCGAGCAACTGCCCGGTGAAACCCCCGGCACCCCGCGTGCCGACGACCAGGGCCAGGGCATGCTTGGAGGCCTCGGCCAGGACGGCCACCGGATGTCCGCGCACCACCTCGTGCCTGAGCTCCACCTCCGGGTAGGGCTCCCGCCGCCCGGCCGCTGTCTCCGCGAGCACCCGGCGGGACTCCTGCTCCACGCGGTACTCATCGGCCACCGAGAGGTGCGAAGGGTTCCAGGCGTACAGAGCGCGCAGCTCGGCGCCCCGCAGTGCTGCCGCTTCGAAGGCGTAGTCCACGGCCTCCTGTGCCGTCCGGCTGCCGTCCACACCGACGACGACGTACGCCGGCTGCTGGGTGATGTGCTCCGGGTCCCGGACGACCACCACCGGGCAGCTCGCGTGCGCGATGAGCGGCAGAGTCACCGCCCCGGAGTGGAACAGCTCCCGGACGCCGGAGAGCGGTCGTGAGCCGAGGACCAGCACCACGGCCCGCTCGGCCTGCCTGTTCAGTACCTCGGCCGGGTCCCCGTCGACGAGCCGGGCTGACACCTGCAGGGCGGGGTGGCGTTCCCTGACGAAGCGGGCCGCCTCGTCGAGCGCGTGCTCACCCGCCGTACGAAGCAGTTGGGCACGTTCGTGGAGTTCGGGCCAGAGCCGGGGCCAGATGCCCTCGCGGGTCACGGGTTTCCACGCCTGCACTACACGCACCGGCAGGTGGCGCCGATTCGCCTCATCGGCGGCCCAGGCGAGCACCATGCGGCTGGGGCGTTCGGGATCGACGCCGACCACGACGGAACGCTGTCCGTCGGGACTCATCACGTCACGTCTCCTCCGGTGGCAGGGAGCGGTATTCCCCGAGTCGCTCGGTCACCTGTCAGATTGCGGGGGCTGGAAACGACCCGAGCGCTTGTGGCAGCGTGACGGGATCGCACTGCGACTGTCACTTGGCGGAACCAACAAAAAGGCCGCCCCCGCATTTCTGCGGAAACGGCCCATGCCCTGCATAAACGCTGATCTGAACAACAGGATTTGTATCTGCCCCCCCCGGGCAGCTAAGTGGTCCGGTTATCTCCCGACCGAAAGGACTGGTTGGGACTTCGCGATCACGAGCCGCAGAATCAGGGCTCCTGCTTCTCTGATCTGCATATGTACCTCCTCGTGATCGTCCTGCCGGTAGGTTCTCCGGCACTCTCCAGGGTACTCCGGTAAAGCGCGAATTCGGGCAAGTCAGGTGCGCGAATGCCGTCGCGTCAGCCAATTACTGCTGGTCGGCCGGGGGACGGCAGGACCTGCGGATCAGTACGCGGAACCGCTTCGCAGATAGGTGCCCGCGACCTCGAGCCATGCCCCGGGGCTGAAGCAAGCCTCGACCGCGTGCGGAGTGTCCTCGAAGACGCGCAGGATCCGCAGCGCTCCGCTGGGGTGCAGGTCGTACTCGTACGTGAGGCCGCCGGGGACGTCCTGGTACTGCATGTCCAACGGCCCCTTGGACGGCTCGGACGGGGTCCGGGCGTCGACCGAGAGTTTCACGTAGACGGACATGTCTCCACCATGTCTTTCCTGGCCACCCGAAGAGCTCGTACGGGTGGCGCATCGGTCAGAACGATTCGCCGGAAAGCTCGGAGCTGATGCCGGTGACGATGAGGATCCGCCGCGCCGAGTCGGTGCCGCCGGCCTCGACCGCCCGCGCCATCGCGGCATGGGCCGCGTCGAGGCTTGCTCGCGGAGGGACAACGAGCAGCGCGAAATGATCGCGGTCACCCCGCGTGATGATCACCGTGTCATCACCGACCGGGTACCAGTTGATGTGCACGGACCGGCCGTCGACGACCAGACGGGCCGGGACGTCGTCCCACGCGTCCGCATCCAGGCCGATGCTCGTGACAGGGCCCAGGTGCTCGGTCAGCGCAGTGACCAGACCGGGCAGTTCGGCACCGACGTCACGGGACCGAGGCCACCACGCACCATCGAGCGTCCCCTCGCGCGACCGCGTCGTCTCCAGCCTCAGCAGAACCGAACCCGGTTTCGCCGCCTCGCGGAACCGGTCCGGCAGGAGCGCCGAGAACGGCGTGTCGGAGTCATCCGCCATGGCCCGCCACCCATCCGCAGGCCCTGGAAGAGCCCGCTCACCACCGAGGACGACGCCCCGGACAGCCGGCATCCGATCCGAACCGCCCCCGGTCTCCCCACCGTACTCCGACCGGTCGTCGTGGTCTCCGGTCCGACCGTGCAGGGGTCGGCCGTCCTGGTTCCCGCCGCGATCCGCACAGGTTCGCACCGGCCGGCCGGTCCTGTCGGCCCACCAGGTCGACCCGACGGTGGGCGCAGCTGGCGAGCATGGTGGTGTCCAGGTCGGGAAGGAGATAGTTGGTGCGGGCGAGGACCGTACTGGATCGCGATGGTGGGGATGGCGTCGGCGCCATCCGCAGCCGAGTGACGACCCGAGGGCAACAATCGGCGTAACGCCGGAAGGCGGTACTGAGGAGCGATGGCGCGGTTCGTGGTGAAGGGCGATGACCTCATCGTCGACCTGTCGTGGTGGGAGAAGGCCGCGGCGCGTCGCCGTGACGTCCGCGCACCCGTGTCCGCGATCCATCAGGTGAGCGTCGAGCCCGACTGGTGGCGTGCTCTGCGCGGCGTGCGCGGACGAGGTACCTGGATTCCCGGCGTCCTGTCCTACGGCATCCGTCCGCATCCCCAGGGGAAGGACTTCTCGGCTGTCCGAGTCCGAGCCCACCGGCCCGTCGTATGCGTCGACCTGTGGAGCTCCTCGCCGTACGCCCGCTTGGCCGTCACCGACCCGGACCCCGACGGCATCGTCCGGGCCATCCGTACCGCCGCCGGCATCTGACCGCCACTCGAACGGTTCACTCATTCGCGTGGTGGTGGCATGACCTGCCGTGCCAGCTGCGGCACCTGGTTGCCGTGCGTCACTCGCGTGACCACTCGGTCTCGGCCTGGGGCTCGCCAAGAGCATCGGCTCCCTCCCAGAGGCGGATCCTGACCGCCCGGGGGCAGGGAGCGGGCCGGGAGAGTGTGCGTACGAACACGTCCCGCAGGTGGTTGGCCGCCCGTTGGGGCGGCCCGTCGTACTCCAGCGGATTCTGCATGGGAGCACCGTCCCGCCGGGACCAGTGGCCATCGTCGTCCTGGGTCTCCAGAACCCACCGGTAATGCCCCATCGTGGCCTCCTGTGACAACGATCCCGCCCCCGAACACGACCGTATGAGGCGGACGGGCCAACGGCGACCGGGAGGATCCGCGAGTCGTACTCGAAGGTGACGCCGTCCAGCTGATGCCGGTCCTTCGACGGCTCCGCCGACGCCCAGGCCTCGACGGGCACAGGCCCGCCGAGGGCCGACCCCTGGGAACGGGGGCTCGGTCCGCCCCCGATATCCCCATGTCATTGCGCTCACACAGGGCCTGTCCGGCCGGTATCGCGAGAGCCGCCGCGAGGTGCCGGTGTCTCAGCGCCACTCGACCAGGCCGTCCGTGAAGCACAGGAACTGCAGTGTGGAGCCGGGGCAGCAACCAGTACGGCCAACTCCTTGAAGCCGACGGAGCGTTCGCAGCCAACGTCTCGCGTACGTCAGGTGGCAGCCCCGGCCCGACCGGCACGCGCCGTCGGCGCTGGCCGGGCGCTGCCGATGATGCTCAGGGCAGTGCTGTCCTCGGGTACCCCGGCCAGCGGGACGATCACCCCGCCGTTGACGGGGTAGTGGTTGGTGTAGCTGAAGATGAGGACGTTGCGGCTCGCCTCGAACCAGCGGGGCTGGGCGTGGATCTCCACGAGTTCGAAGCTGCGGCCGAGGGCGTCCGTACTTGCCTGGAGCACCGCCTTGTTGGCAGCCATGCGTTGCTCGTTCGGGCTGCCGGTGCCGGGCTGGGTGAGGATCAGCAGCTTGGCCGGTCCGACGTACGAGGCGCACAGGTCGACGTGTCCGTCGGTGTCGTAGTCCCCGTCGAGGCCGTAGGGGAGCCAGATCATTTTCTGCGCCCCGTACGCGTCGAGCACGGCGGCCTCGATCTGGGCCTTGCTCATGGTGGGGTTGCGGTTGGGGTTGAGCAGGCACTCCTCGGTGGCGATGACGGTGCCCTGCCCGTCCTGGATGACCGAGCCGCCTTCCAGCACCATGTTGATCGGCTTGCGGGGCACGCCCAGGTAGTTGCAGGCCCCGATGGGCAGGTTGTCGTCGTTGCCGTACGAGTACTTGTTGCCCCACCCGTTGAAGACGAAGTCGAGCCCGATCATCGCGGTGCGGGAGGTGTTGACGGTGAAGACCGGGCCGTTGTCCCGGGTCCAGCAGTCCCAGACGTCGTACTCGGTGACCTCGACGGTCGGTCCGCACTGTGCTCGGGCGTCGGCGGCCGTGCCCGGGTGGGCGACCATGACGACGCGTTCGAACCTGGCGATGGCCCTGGCGAGTCCGGCGATCTCGGCCTGGGCCTCGAGCATGTGCCCGTTCCAGCCGGCGCCGCCGGTCTCGTGCGGCCAGGCCATCAGGGTGCCCGCGTGCGGTTCGAACTCGCCGGGTACCACGAAGCGTTGCGCGGCGGACGCGGCACCGGCATCGGCGGCCGTCCAGGTGCCGAGCACGGCGGCCGATGCGGTCAGAAGGGCGGCGGCACCGAAGCCGCGTCTGGTCATCGCTGACGGATGCATCTGATCAATCCTCTTCCGAAGTGTGGGCATGATGCGCGGACCGAAGCCGGGCGCGGCTCGGTCCCGGCGCGGGGTTATGCGTCGGCTCGGGCCGTGGCGAGTTGGGTCCGGTACAGCCGCTTGAACAGCACCGCGTACAGCAGCGCGCCGACGGCGGGACCGACCAGTGCGGACAGGTCCGCTCCCCCCAGTGCATCGGCGAAAGGGCCCTGGAAGTCCGTGGAGTTGATGCACAGCAGCGCGGCGGTGGTGCCGAGGACCTGTGCGGTGACGCCGGCCCAGTTGACGCCGCCGTGGTACCAGTAGGCGCTGGTGGGCGTTTCGTTGTGCAGGCCCGGGCCGCGGTAACGGTTGCGGCGCAGGATGAGGTCGGTGACGCTGATCGCCAGACCCGGGCCGAGGACGGCGACGGTGAGTTCGAGGACCTGGCTGAGGGCGTCGATGAAGTTGCTGACGAACAGGGCGTACGCGGTGATGGCGACGCCGGCGACACCGTCGAGCAGGACGGCGGCCCACTGCCTGATCGGCAGGCCGACGGCCTGCAGGGCCAGGCCGGAGCTGTACATGGTGAGGACGTTGCCGGCGACCGAGCCGATCACGATGGCCAGCAGGAACAGCGGGTAGAACCAGCCCGGCACGATCTCCGCCAGGGAGACCTGAGGGTCGGTCATGTCGACCGCGGTGCCGGCGAGGACGCCGACCGCGCCGAGCAGGACCGAGGGGACGAAGCCGCCGAGCGCGGTCCAGCCGGCCACCGCGCGGGGTGAGGAGTCGGCCGGCAGGTAGCGGGCGTAGTCGGCTCCGGTTCCCCAGGACAGCGGGCCGGAGGCGATGATGGCGAAGCCGAGCAGCGCCACCGCGACCAGCTCGCCGCCGTGCGGGGCGGCGTCGGGCTGCCGCCCGGGCTCGGCGTGGGCGAGGACGAATCCGGCGAGCACGGTCAGAGTGATGGTCAGCATCCAGGTGAACGCCGGGCTCAGACGCACGATCAGGGCGTGGCCGTAGACGCTGACCACGATGGTGACGACCGCCAGCAGCAGCACGACCACCCAGCGCGTCGTGGTGCCGACGGTGACGCCGAACTGGTCGAGCAGCGCGAAGCCGGCGAGCGCGCCCATGGCGAGGTTGATGGCCTCGTACGCCACACAGACCGACCAGTTCGTGATCACGGTCGACACACGGTTGCCGCGGATGCCGTAGATGGCGCGGGTCTGCACGCTGGAGGGGGTGCCGGCGACGGGGCCGCTGATGGCGAGGATGCCGTTGAACGCCCAGAACAGGTTGCCCAGGACGATGACGAGCAGCGCCTGCCAGGTGTTGAGCCCGAGCAGGACCAGGCTGCCGCCCAGGACGACGGACAGGTAGTTCACGTTGGCTGCGGCCCAGACGAAGAGCAGGTCGCGGGGGCGGCCGTGGCGCTCGTCGTCGGGGATGTGGTCGATGCCGCGGGTCTCGATGTGCACCGCGTCGGTAGAGGCCGGCGGCGCATGGTCGGTCGCGGTTCTGGCAGGTCCAGTGGGGGTCACGGGGTCCTCCGGTTCATGCGGGGTCGAACGGACCGAGTGGTGCGGTCCAAGAGGGCTTCGCGGTGCCGGTGGCGATGTCGGGGCCGAGCTTCACACCCTCATGGGTGTTGCTCTTTCCGGGTTCCCTGATGTTAAAGTCAGCGGCAGGTGGCTGACTTTAAGGTCAGCCGCAGACCGAGGACAAGAGCTGTGACAGGATCGATGCCGTGACCGAGCAGGAGACCAGGACCGACGACGTGACAGCGGACACCGCCGGCGGCGCGCGGGAGGGCATCCTGCAGGCCGCCGTCGAGCTGATCGCCCGGGACGGCTTCGACGGCGTCCGGATCGCCGACGTCGCCGCCCGCGCCGGTGTCTCGAGCGCGCTGGTGCACTACCACTTCACCGGCCGTGACCGGCTGTTGACCGGCGCGCTCGCGCACTCCCTCACCCGCGCCGAAGCCCGCCTCTCGGGCCACACCCGGCACGCCGAACGCGACACCCCGCCCCAACGGCTGGCCGACCTCATCGACTTCGGCCTCCCGCTCACCCACGACGACGTCCTCGAATGCCGCCTGTGGGCCGAGCTGGAGATCCGCTCCTCCGGATCACCCGAACTCGCCTCCACGCTCACCGAGTTCCGCGCACGCATGCTGCGCCCGCTCGCCGCGGTGGTCGAGGACGGGCTGCGCTCGGGCGACTTCCGCGACTGCGACCCCGCCGACGTGGCCACCATCGCCCTCGCGCTGCTCGACGGCCTCACCACCCGGCTGATCACCGAGACGTCCACGTCCACACTCGGCCTCGCCACAGCCCGCCGCCTGGCCGCCGGTCAGCTCACCCTCGCCGTCCACTACGACGGCGACCTGCCCTTCCAGCCCCTGCCCGACCCCGGCACCCCACCCGCCGACCTGGCACCCCAGCGCGCCACCCCCCGCCGCCGCCGCGCCCCACGCGCCGCGGCCCGCCCCTGAACGGTGCCGGACCCGGCGGGGCACTCGCCCGGCTGCGTGCCGACGGCATCGCTCTGATCCACGACCAGACCGGTCGCACCCTCATGGCCGACGGGGCCTAGCGGCCTGCCTCGAGTCGGGCCACCGACGGGTCAGGCGGGGTACTCCGGCCTGTGTACACGGCGTCGACAGTTCTTTGGACCGCCGTTCGATCCCGCATTGAACGGCGCACTATCCGGAGGTTTCATGCGACTCACCCCGACGGAGCGCGACCGGCTGCTGATCTTCACAGCGGCCGAGCTCGCGCGCGCCCGCCGCGCCCGCGGCCTGCAGCTCAACGTCCCCGAAGCGCACGCGCTGATCGCCGACACCGTCTGCGAGGCGGCCCGCGACGGCAAGCGCCTGGCCGAGGCCATCGACCTCGCGCGCAGCGTGCTCGCCCCCGACGACGTGCTGCCCGGAGTCGTCGACATCGTCGGCGACATCCAGGTCGAGGCGGTCTTCGACGACGCCACCAGGCTGGCCGTGGTCACCGACCCGTTCCGGTCCGCCGAAAACGCCGGCGCGCCGCCCACCTTTGTCAACCGGGCCTGCCACACCGGTGGTTCGTGTACCGGTGGCCCCGCTGCACCGCAGCTCGACGAGGCCGGGCCCGGCTCGCTGGGCGACGAGGCGCCCGGCGCGGTGCTGTTCGGGAACGCCCCGACCGACCCGTTCGCGGACGCCGACGTGCTGACCGTCGAGGTGCGCAACACCGCCGAGGTACCGGTCAGCGTCACCTCGCACTTCCACTTCTTCGAGGCCAACCCCCGGTTGCTGTTCGACCGTTCGGCCGCCTACGGGCGTCGCGCCGCGATCCCGGCGGGCGCAA
Organism: Kitasatospora sp. P5_F3; assembly: GCF_054049135.1. Classification (NCBI taxonomy): domain Bacteria; kingdom Bacillati; phylum Actinomycetota; class Actinomycetes; order Kitasatosporales; family Streptomycetaceae; genus Kitasatospora; species Kitasatospora sp. P5_F3. The sequence continues at coordinate 43,556 of NZ_JBFUMY010000028.1, forward strand.
CGGTGCGCTTCGACGTGGGTGCCAAGGTCTCGGTCGGCCTGGTCCCGATCGGCGGCGCGCGCATAGCGATCGGCTTCGCCGGACTGGTCGACGGGCCGCTGGACGCGCCCGGCGCGAAGGACGAAGCACTGCGCCGCGCGCACGCCTGCGGCTATCTCGACACCGGCGCCAACGTGACGGCTGAGCCCCGGATCTACAAGGAAGGTGAGGTCTGATGGCCGCCGCAACCGGGGGAGTCCTCGATCCCCGCGACTACGCCTCGACGTACGGCCCGCGGGCCGGCGACCGGATCCGGCTCGGCGACTCCGGGCTGATCATCGAGATCGAGTCGGACGCGCAACAGCACGGCGAGGAGTTCCTGGCCGGGTTCGGCAAGACCGCGCGCGACGGGCTGCACCTGAAGGCGGAGACGGTCCGCGAGACCTGCGACGTCGTGATCAGCAACGTCGTCGTCATCGACGCCGTGCAGGGCATCCGCAAGGTGTCCATCGGCATCCGCGAGGGCCGGATCGCCTCGATCGGCCGGGCCGGAAACCCCGACACACTCGACGGCGTGGACGTGGTGGTCGGCACCGGCACGACGATCGTCTCCGGCGAGGGCCTGATCGCCACTGCGGGCACCATCGACACCCACGTCCACCTGCTGAGCCCGCGGATCATGGAGGCGTCGCTCGCCGCGGGCGTGACGACGATCGTCGGGCAGGAGTTCGGGCCGGTGTGGGGCGTCGGCGTCAACTCGCCGTGGGCGCTGCGGCACGCCTTCTCCGCGTTCGACGCGTGGCCGGTCAACATCGCGTTCCTGGCCCGTGGTTCGTCCTCCGGCCGCGGACCGCTCGACGAGGCGCTCGTCGAGGGCGGCGCGTCCGGCTTCAAGGTCCACGAGGACATGGGCGCACACGCCAGGGCACTGGACACCGCGCTGCGCGTCGCCGAGGACCACGATGTGCAAGTGGCCCTGCACACCGACGGGTTGAATGAGTGCCTGTCGGTCGAGGACACCCTCGCGGTGCTCGAGGGCCGCACCATCCACGCGTACCACATCGAGGGCTGCGGCGGCGGGCACGTCCCCAACGTGATGCGGATGGCCGGGGTCGCGAACGTCATCGGCTCGTCGACGAACCCGACGCTGCCGTTCGGACGCGACGCGGTCGCCGAGCACTTCGGCATGATCGTGTCCGCGCACGACCTCAAGCCGGACCTGCCCGGCGACGCCGCGATGGCGCGGGACCGCATCCGGGCCGGGACGATGGGCGCCGAGGACGTGCTGCACGACCTGGGCGTCATCCCCATCACGTCGTCCGACGCCCAGGGCATGGGCCGGGCGGGCGAGACCGTCCGCCGTACGTTCGCCATGGCAGGCAAGATGAAGGCCGAACTCGGGCCGCTGGCAGGCGACCCCGCCGACGGACGGCACGACAACGCCCGGGTACTGCGCTACATCGCCAAACTCACCATCAACCCGGCGATCGCGCACGGACTTTCGCACGAGGTCGGGTCGATCGAGCCGGGCAAGATGGCCGACATCGTGCTGTGGCGGCCGGACCACTTCGGGGCCAAGCCGCAGCTCGTGCTCAAGGCCGGGTTCCCCGCGTACGGCGTCGTCGGCGACCCCAACGCATCCACCGACACGTGCGAACCCCTGGTGCTCGGACCGCAGTTCGGCGCGCACGGCGCGGCCCCGGCGGAACTGTCGGTCGCGTTCACCAGCCAGGCCGCCGCCCAGACCGGCGGCGACCTGATGCCCACCAGGCGGCGCCGCGTCGGAGTGCGCAGCACGCGTGGGATCGGGCCCGCGGCGATGCACTTCAACAACCGCACCGCCGAGGTCCGGGTCGCAGCCGACACCGGAATGGTCACCCTCGACGGCGACCCGGTCATGTCGGAGCCGGCCGACTCGGTCTCCCTCAACCGCGTGTACTTCCTCTGACTCACCCTCCGCCCTTACCGAGCACCGGACAAGGAACTCCCGACATGACGAACACCCCGGCCGCAGACGGCTTCTCGATGCCCGCCGAGTGGGTCCAGCACGAGCGGACCTGGATGGCGTGGCCCACCTCCAACGCGACCTTCGACGGCGGCGACCACGACCTGCACCACGCCCGCGTCGCCTGGGGCAAGGTCGCCGAGACCATAGCCCGCTACGAACCGGTCACCATGGTCGCCAACGTCGGAGAGGCCGACACCATCGCGCCGTACGTCGACATGCCGCTCACCGTAGTCGAACGCCCCCTCGACGACGCCTGGATCCGCGACAGCGGCCCGACCTTCCTCACCGACGGCGCGGGCAGCCTGGCCGCCGCGGACTGGATCTTCAACGGCTGGGGCGCCCAGGACTGGGCCACCTGGGAACGCGACCAGCACACCGCCGAGCAGGTCATCGAGGTGTCCGGCGCCAAGCGCTACGCGTCGCGCATGGTCAACGAGGGCGGCGGCATCCACGTCGACGGCGAGGGCACCGTCATGATCACCGAGACCGTGCAGCTCGACAAGGGGCGCAACCCCGGCTGGACCAAGGACGACGTAGAGGCCGAACTGCGCGCGTACCTCGGGATCGAGAAGGTCATCTGGCTGCCGCGCGGCCTCACTCGCGACTACGACGTCAACGGGACCCGCGGCCACGTCGACATCGTCGCCTCCTTCGCCCGCCCCGGCGTGGTCCTGTGCCACACCCAGCCCGACCCCGCGCACCCGGACCACGAGGTCGGCAAGGAGAACCTCAAGCTGCTGCGGGCCGCCACGGACGCGCGCGGGCGTGCCCTCGAGGTCGTCGAGATCCCGGCGCCGACCGTGCTGGAGGACGACGGCCACGGCTGGGTCGACTACAGCTACATCAACCACTACGTCGCCAACGGCGTGGTCGTGCTGTGCGCCTTCGACGACCCGCGCGACGAGGAGAACGCCGCGACCTTCGCGAAGCTCTTCCCCGGCCGCACGATCGAACTCGTCGACGCCCGCGAGATCTTCGCGAACGGCGGCGGGATCCACTGCATCACGCAGCAGCAGCCGCGCGTCTGACGTCCCGAGGGCCGGTGTGGAGCTTCCCGCCATCTCCTGCGGGAAGCTCCATCGCGAGCGTGTCCGCTGTCGTTCGGCAGGGCTTCAGTATGCGGAGTTCAATCTCCGGTTCCTCTGCTAGCATCCAGATGCGGAGTCGAATCTCCGCTTAGCTCTTTGCTCTGGAGTCCCCACCCATGCCCCCAACGCCAGGCCGCCCGCACTACAACCTGACCTTCGCCGTGTTGTTGCTCGGCATCGCCGCCTTCTCCCTGCTGCAGTCGCTGATCGTCCCCGTGCTGCCCACCCTGACCCGGGAGCTGCACACCAGTCAGTCCACCGCGACCTGGCTGATGACCGGCTACCTGCTGTCCGCCGCCGTCGCCACCCCGATCCTGGGCCGGGTCGGCGACAAGGTCGGCAAGGAGCGGATGCTGATCGTCACGCTCGTCGCGCTTGCCGGCGGTTCGGCCCTGGCCGGAGCGGCCGACTCGATCACTCCGATGATCATCGCGCGGGTCATCCAGGGCCTGGGCGGCGGCGTGCTGCCGCTTGCCTTCGGGATCATCCGCGACGAGTTTCCCGCGACCAGGGTGCGCGGCGCGGTCGGCGTCGCCTCCGCGCTCACCGCCGCAGGGGCCGGCCTCGGGCTGATCCTGGCCGGACCGATCGTCGAGCACCTGGACTACCACTGGTTGTTCTGGATTCCGATGATGATGACCGTCATCGCCGTCATCGCCACCCACCGGTTCGTACCCGAGTCGCCGGTGCGCACCCCGGGCCGGATCAGCTGGGGCGCGGCCGCGCTGCTCGCCGCCTGGCTGGTCGCCCTGCTGCTGGCCGTCAGCAAGGGGCAGTCCTGGGGCTGGGACTCGGCGCGGATCGTGGGCCTGTTCGCCGCAGCCGTGATCCTCGCCGTCCTGTGGGTCCTGGCCGAGCTACGGTCGGACGCCCCACTGATCGACATGCGGATGCTGCGCGTCCCCGCCGTCTGGACCACGAACCTGGTCGCCCTGCTCGTCGGCGTCGGAATGTACGCCACGATGACCTTCCTGCCGCAGCTGGTGCAGACGCCGAGCGAGGTCGCGGGCTACGGGTTCAGCGCCGGCGTCACCCGGTCCGGGATGTACATGTTGCCGATGAGCGCCGCCATGTTCGTGTTCGGTGTGCTGGCCGGGCCGCTGGCCGCGCGTTTCGGCTCCAAGCGGGTGCTGGTCGGCGGCGGCCTGGTCACGATCGCGCCGATGGTGCTGCTGGCGCTCGCCCACGACCACAGCTGGCAGATCTACCTCGCCTCCGCCCTGCTGGGCGTCGGCCTCGGCAGTTGCTCGTCCGCGATGTCCGCGATCATCGTCGAGGCCGTCCCGCCTGCCCAGACCGGCGCGGCCAGCGGCACGAACGCGAACATCCGGACCGTCGGCGGAGCGATCGGCAGCGCGGTGGCCGCCAGTATCCTGGCCTCCGGGGTCACGGCCGCCCACCCGTTCCCGCAGGACTCCGGCTACACCAGCACCTTCTGGTTCCTGGCCGGGGCCGCGGTGCTCGCGGCGGCTGCGGCACTCCTCATTCCGGCCCACCGCGCCAGCGGGAGCCGCACCGTCATGGACCGCCGGATCGAGGTCCCGGAGAAGAGCGGATCGACCGTCGCATGACCAACCCCCCGGCACAACCCGCACCCCCGACCAAGGCTCTGCGCCGCGACGCGGCCGAGAACCGGAAGCGGTTGTTGCGGGCCGCCTGGGAGGTCTTCGCCGAGGTCGGCCCGGACGCCGGCGTCGAGGAGATCGCCCGGCGAGCCGGGGTCGGTATGGGGACGCTCTACCGGCGGTTCCCCACAAAGGACGCGCTGGTCGAGGCCCTGAGCGACGAGATCCTCGACGCCGTCCTGGACAACACCCGGCGGGTGGCGAGCGCGCAGACGCCGGGACACGGCCTGGAAGACGCCCTCTGGTACATCGGGTCGGTGATGGCCTCCCACCACGGCGGCCTGTCCCGGCTGTGGCAGGTCTCGCCGCCCGGCGCCGACGGGCGCAGGGACGAACTCTGGGCGCTGCTCGGGCAGTTGCTGGAGGAGGCGCGGACCTCTGGCGAGGTGCGCGACGACCTCACACTGACCGACGTGTACCTTTGCGTGCTTGCCATGCGCAGCCTGGTCGACGACACGCAGCGCCTGGCCCCCGAGAGCTGGCGGCGCTTCCTCTCGTTCGCGCTGGCCGGCTTCAGCCCCGCCGAGCAGCCGCTGGCGTACCGGCCCGCCGACGACTCCCTGATCCATGCGGGCACTCCCGCACGGCCGCCACGCGCGTGACCCACCGGCTTTCACGCCTTGATGACGTCGGTCCTGTAAAGGTCGATCGTGGAGTCCACGAGTCCGTAGCCGTAGGCATCGCCGACCGATCCGACCGGGGCGGTGCCTGAGACGGCGGGCTGGGAGTGAGCTCGCTCGGTGTCCGAGGGAGACTCGGACGCTCCACTCAGGCATCAGCTTCACTCCGTCCCGACCTGCACAGACGCACCTGACGCGCCGTTGGTCACCCGTTGGTCACGTGACGGGCCAGCCGTGCTGGAGGGTTTGCCAGCAGGAGGCTCCCGGCCGTTACGGCAGCGGGAGCCCCGAACACGGCACGTCCACAACATCCTGTCGGCCGCCTCGGGTGCGGCGGTGCCCAAGCCAATCCGGGTGAACCTGGCCGCTATGGCCAACCCGCCGACCGGGCGTCAGATCCGAGTCCAGAGGAAGCGGTTCGAGATTGTGGACGATCAAGCTGTGCCACGGCGGGATCATCCCAGCTCAGGTCGACCATCGGGAGCCGGTTTCACGGGCGCATCGATGCGGTCGACCTCGACGACGGGAGAACCCCGGCACGTTACTCCGCGAAGTCCGGGCCGTCAGCCCTGACCGTTAGGGTGCGGCGGGTGCAATCGCTGATCCTGCCCTGTTCCGGCATGAGGTAGTGCGTTGCCTAGGCCGGGCGTCAAGTGATCGGAGTGGAGGCAATCCATGCTGCATCCGTCGGTAGAACTGCTGGCCACCCTTCTGCAGCCGCCGTCCAAGCCTGCCGGAAGTCCGGCGGACTGGGGCCAGGTGGCCACACGGTGGGGTGTGACTTTCCCCGGTGACCATCGTGACTTCCTGGCCGTCTACGGTGCCGGGACGATCGACGACTACCTGGTAGTCGCGACAGTTCTCGATCCTGCTTCGGATCTCAAGGAGTGTGCGGTCAGTGAACTCACCTCTGTCGCGAGGTCGTTGCAACAGGAGGACGGTGAATGGCCTTACCTGGTACGGCCGGACGAGGGAGGATTGATCTGCTGGGGGATGACGGTCGACGCCGCCGTCCTCTACTGGGACACCGCCGACCCCGACCAGTGGCCTGTGGTGGTTCGCAATCGTGAAGGGGACTTCGCGCGCTTCGACTTCGGCATGGCCGAGTTCGTCGTGAGGATGCTCGGCCCCTCCGGAGAGCGCCCGCTCGGTAGCCCCAGACTTTTCGGAGCGCCGAACTCCCGATTTCTGAACGAAGGTGACGAGAAGCGGATCAAAGGCTCGGGCGGCGATCCATGGGGGTACCTGGAGGAGCTCTTCGAATGGCAGCCCCGGGGCGAAAGCCAAACGCCGACGGCCGACGACGCCGTACCTGTCGGGCGAGCGAGAACTACGAACGGCCCCGCTGCTCGCTCTCATTGAGCCAGTCCAGGTACCAGCGCCCGAAAGTCTTCGGTGCGCCGTGCTCGTCAAGCAGCGGGGTGAGGTCCTCGTCGTCCGCTCGGTTGTCGGACCAGATCCGGCCTGCCTCGGGGCCGCTGACGATCAGCCACTGGCGGGCGGCACAGCCGAGATGCGAGATCACGATGGCGCCCACCGTGCGGTCCGGGGAGAACATCACCGGCTCCCAGCGTTCGTCCCAGGCCTCGATGGCGTCGTCGAAGTCCTCGATCTCCTCGAAGTCCTGCTCCTCCGGGCGCTGTTCCCGCAGTGTCCCGACCAGGTCCGGGTCAGGTCCCAGTCGGGGAAACGGCTCAGCGAGCCTGGACAGATCGGCAAGGTCCGCGCCGTCTCCCTCCCAGCGCCAGCGGCCCTGGACGCGACGTACCGGGAAGACGCCGTACGCCGGGCCGGCTCCGCCGGCTCCGACCTGGAGGAGAAACTCTCGGTACTCCTCAGGCAGAACAGCACCTACCTGGCCTTCGAGGTCAGCCACGTCGGCCGGCGTCAACGGCTCGTCCAAGGCAAACCGATGCCCCAGGGAACCGAACACACCCGAACTCGCCGGGCTGACCCCCAGCGAGTGCACACGTTCCCTCACACCAGCCCAAGTTTGATCATTCATGCGGGGAGCGTACGAGGCGTGCCTGACAGTTCTCCGGTGGAGGTCTCGGCGAACGTTCGCCACCATTCGCCCGGCTACACGATGGCTCGGTACGGGCACAGCAGGAGGGACGGGGTCAAGAAGCCGGCGGCCATCACGTCCAGCCGCATGGGTCTTGCTGCGCTGGTCCAGAGCAAAATCATTCCTGTGGGCCACGCGGTGGGTCACACAGCCGCTGCGCGGATCCGGGAAAGCAAAAAACCCCACGTGAAGTGGGGTCTTGCCTGGTGTCCGAGGCCGGACTTGAACCACCGGCCATCGTGGAATGGGCTTCTGCGGTGCTGGACCTGGGTGGGTCCTGATCTGCGGCGACCGCGTTGACGCCAGTCCGCCTCTCGGGAAAACGGCTGGCTGATCACGTCACAGACCCCGCTCTCAGGAGAACCTGATACCACGTCACTTCGGCGCTGCGTCGCCGCCTTCGGTGACGGTCGGCTTCGGCTGCGCGGACCAGTAGTGGGCGGCGTGGGCGAGTGCCGGGCCGTCCAGCTCCGCGACCAACCGCTCGAAGAGGCGGACGGCGGCGGGGCCGCTCCAGTCCTCGGTCAGGACCTCGGGCGGGAGCCCGGGGTCGCGGAACGGCAGCTTGCGCCAGTGGTCGATCACCGAGAGATAGGTGACGAAGGCGTGCTTGCCGTCGATGAAGGAGTCGGCCGCGAGGCGGTCGCTCTCTCCCTCGTAGTCCTCGATGAACTCGCGGTAGCGCCGGTCGATCTCGGCGAGGTCCCAGCCGTTGCGGACCATGGTCGTGAGCTGCTGCCCCCCGAGATAGTCGCCGACGAAGACGGCGCACTGCTCGGTGAGATCCAGCTCGTCGATGGCGCGTTGAGCGGCCGGGAGCATCCGTGCGGGGGCTATCCACACCGCCGAGCCGATGTTGCCGAAGCCGAGCGAGGTCAGGTGCGCGGTCAGCTGGTGGCGCACCGCGCGGGCGGACTCCGGCACGGAGAAGTTCACCAGGCACCAGCCGTCGCCGAGATCGGCCGGCTGCCGCGCGTGCCAGATCACCTCGTCACCGGCCGCGAGTGCCTCCAGCGCAGCGGGCGTCAGGGCGTAGCCGCGCAGGCCGGAGCGGGTCTGCGACTCCAGCCATCCGCGCTTCTTGAGCCGGAAGACCGCCGTCCGGACGCTGGAGGCGTCGAGGCCCGACTGGGCCAGGAGTTCCACCGTGCCCGCGATCGGCATCCAGTTGCCCATGGGGCGGACGACCGCGCCGAGGAAGCTCACGAGCAGGGGCCGGGAACGGCGGGCGGTTGCCGGGGGCCGGGCGCTCTTCGTCTCGCTCATCCCGTTCAGTATCGCCGAGGTGGTCATTCATGATCGCATCGGCCCGCTCAGTGCGGCGATCCACTCCCGGGGCCACGGCATGCTCGCGGCACCGCTGCGGTGGTCGCGGTCGATGTGCGCGGTCACGTAGCGGCCGTGCGCGGCCCGGCGCCGCTGCCGTCCCTCGAACCGCTCGCCCCAGACCTCGAAGGCGAAGGTCATCGAGGCCGTGCCGATGCAGACCAGCTCCACGACCGCGCTGACGTCCTGGCCGAAGAAGAGCGGTGACTCGAAGTCCACCTCGTAGTGGACCCGGGGCGCCACCGGGAAGTATCCGGGCAGGCCCCGCTCGGCCATGAGCGAGGCCTCGGCGGCCTCCACGAATCGCACGATCGCGCTGTTGTGGTAGATGCCCGCCGCGTCGGTGTCGATCCACTCGATCCGGGTCCGGTGGACGCCGACCGGGCTCGGGTCATGGAGTGGGCCCTGGACGCCGGGGCCGGTCACCCGGACACCGTGTCCGGTCCCGGCGTCCACCGCAGGTGCACCTGGCCGGCGGCTCCCTCGCGCAGCAGCTCCAGTCGCGGCGGGATCCGGTCGGTGCGGGAGGTCGGCGGCTTGCGGCGGCCCGCCTCCCACTGGATCGGCCACCGGGCGCCCGCGCCCCGGTACTCCTGTTCGGCGGCGGCCTGCAGGGTCCACTGCGGGTTGTAGAGATGGGTGCGGCCGAGGGCACACAGGTCCGCCCGTCCGGCGAGCAGGACGGAGTTCACGTCGTCGTACGACGAGATGGCACCGACCGCGATCACCTTGACGCCGGCGGGCCCGGCCACCCGGTGGCGGATCTTGTCGGCGAACGGGGTCTGGTAGGAGCGGCCGTAGGCCGGTTTCTCGTCCTGGGTGACCTGCCCCGAGGAGACGTCGATCGCGGCGGCGCCGTGCTCGATGAACGCACGGGCGATCTCCACGGCGTCGTCCTCGGTGTTGCCGTCGGGTACCCAGTCGGTCGCCGAGATGCGGACGGTCACCGGGACCCCGGACGGGACGGCCCGGCGCACAGCGTCGAAGACCTCCAGCGGGAACCGCAGCCGGTTCTCCAGGGTCCCGCCGTACTCGTCGGTGCGCCGGTTGGCGACGGGGGAGAGGAAGGACGACAGGAGGTAGCCGTGGGCGGCGTGCACCTCGACGAGGTCGAAGCCGGCCCGCACTCCGCGCTCGGCGGCCGCGGCGAAGTCGGCGACCACCTTGTCCAGGTCCTCCCGGGTGGCCTCCCGCGGCACGTGGCAGTCGGTGCCGTAGGGGATCGCGGACGGACCGATCACCTCCCAGTTGCCGTCGTCGAGCGGCTGGTCGATGCCCTCCCACATGAGTCTGGTCGAACCCTTGCGACCGGAGTGGCCGAGTTGCAGGCCGATCCTGCCGGTCGTGTGGTCGTGCACGAAGTCGGTGACCCGGCGCCAGGCGTCGCGCTGCTCGTCGGTCCACAGTCCGGGGCAGCCCGGGGTGATCCGGCCCTCGGGCGAGACGCAGACCATCTCGCTCATCACCAAGCCCGCTCCGCCGAGCGCCTTGGAGCCGAGGTGCACCAGGTGGAAGTCACCGGGGACTCCGTTCTCCGAGGAGTACATGTCCATCGGGGAGACGATGACGCGGTTCTTCAGCCGGAGCGGACCGATCCGTACCGGCTGGAACATCGCCGGGGCCACCTCGGCGGCCTGCTCGTGTCGGGCGAACTCGCTCTCCATCAGGGCGGCGAACTCGGCGTCCCGCTCCCTGAGGTTGTCGAACGTGATGCGACGGGACCGGGTCAGCAGGTTGAACGCGAACTGGGCCGGGGCCTGGCCCGCGTACATGCCGATGTTCTCGAACCACTCCAGCGAGGCCTGCGCGGCCCGCTGGGTCGACTCGACGACCGGCTTGCGCTCGAGCTGGTAGGCCTCCAGCGCCTCGGCCACCGTCGGGTGTTCGTGCAGACACGCCGCCAGCGCGAGCGCGTCCTCCATGGCGAGCTTGGTGCCCGAGCCGATCGAGAAGTGGGCGGTGTGCGCCGCGTCGCCGAGCAGCACCACGTTGCCGTCGTGCCACCGCTCGTTTCGGACCGTCGTGAAGTTGAGCCACTTCGAGTTGTTGGTGAGGACCTGATGGCCCTTCAACTCATCGGCGAAGACCTCCCGGATCCTCGCGACGGCGTACTCGTCCGAGACGCCCGGCGGGAGGTCCTGGCCCTCGGTCCGGTCGAAGCCGGCCCGCCGCCAGACGTCCTCGTGCATCTCGACGATGAAGGTCGAACCGGTGCCGGAGAAGGGGTAGCCATGGATCTGCATGGTGCCCCACTCCGTCTGCTTGACGAAGAACTGGAACGCCTCGAAGACCAGGTCGGTGCCGAGCCAGATGTACTTGTTGCACCGCCGGTCCAGCGACGGCCCGAAGACGTCGGCGTACTTCGTCCGGATCGTGGAGTTGAGTCCGTCGGCGGCGAGCACCAGGTCGTGGGACACCCGCAGCTCGTCCACGTCGGGCACCTGCGTCCGGTAGTGGACGGTGACGCCGAGATCGGCGGCCCGCCGCTGCAGGATCCCGAGCAGCTCCTGGCGGCTCATCGCCGCGAAGCCTTGACCGCCGACGGTGAACCGGTGGCCGTTGAACTCGATGTCGATATCGGTCCAGCGGGCGAACCGGCTCTCCATCGCGGCGTGGACGACCTCGTCGGCGTTGTCGATTCCGCTGAGGGTCTCGTCGGAGAAGACGACGCCGAAACCGAAGGTGTCGTCCGGCGCGTTGCGCTCCCAGACGGTGACCTCGTGCGCAGGGTCCAGTTGCTTCATCAGGGAGGCGAAGTACAGGCCTCCCGGGCCGCCGCCGGCGATGGCGATCCTCATGCCTGGTCCTCCATACTGCGGTCCTCCACGCTGCGACCCGCCACGATCTGGCGGAGCTTGAAGTGCTGGAGCTTGCCGCTGGGATTGCGCGGCAGTGCGTCGGTGAAGCGCACCTCGCGCGGATACTTGTACGGGGCGATCTGCTGCTTGACGTGGTCCTGGATCTCCCTGGCCTTCGCCGCGTCGCCGACCACGCCGGCGCGGAGCACGACGAACGCGCAGACGACCGAGCCGCGCTCGGAATCGGGTGCGGCGACGACCGCCGTCTCGGCCACGTCCGGGTGGGTGACGACCGCGGCCTCCACCTCGGGGCCGGCGATGTTGTAGCCGGAGGACACGATCATGTCGTCGTTGCGCGCCTGGAACCAGAAGTAGTCGTCCTCGTCGCGCAGGAAGGTGTCGCCGGTGACGTTCCACCCGTTCACGACGTAGTTCGCCTGCCGATCGTCGTCGAGGTAGCGGCAACCGACCGGGCCGATCACGCCGAGCCGTCCCGCGACGCCGGGGGCGGCCTCCTCGCCGTCCGGCCCGAGGATGGTGGCGCGGTAGCCGGGGACCGGCCGGCCGGTCGCTCCCGGGCGGATGTCCTCGCCGGTGGCCGAGATGAAGATGTGCAGCATCTCGGTGGCGCCGATCCCGTCGATGACCTTGATGCCGAGCTCGTCGCGCAGCTTCTCCCACAGGCCCCGGGGGATGTGTTCCCCCGCGCTGACCGCGGATCGCAGGCCCGAGAGCTGCCGTACCTCGCCGGACTTGACGATCTGCTGGTACGCGGTCGGTGCGGTGGCCAGCACGGTCACGCCGTGATCGGCGACCAGCCGGGCGAGCTCCACCGGGGCGGCGGCCTCGGTGAGGAGGGCGCAGGCGCCTGCCCGGAGTGTGAAAACGACCAGCATGCCCAGGCCGAAGGTGAAGGCGAACGGTGCGGTGCACGCGACCAGGTCGTCGGGGCGCAGCCGCAGCATGCTCTTTCCGAAGGTGTTGTCGATCGACAGGATGTCGCGGTGGAAGTGCACGGTGATCTTCGGGGCGCCGGTGGTGCCCGAGGTCGGCCCGAACAGTGCGACGTCGACCGCTGCGGTGTCGGCCGCAGGGAACCGCCCCGACTTCTTCTCGACCCGGTTGCGCAGGTCGTCGGCCGCGTCGCCGCCGTGGGCCACGACGGCCAGATCCGGCGCGACCGTGTTCCGTACGGTGAACACCTCCTCGAGGAAGCGGTGGTCGACCAGCGCCACGGTCGGCCGGGTCTTCTCCACGATCGGTGCCAGCTCGCGTGCTCGCAGGGCGGCCATGGTGGCGACGGCGATTCCGCCGGCCTTCAGTACGCCAAGCCACGCGGCGACGGTCCAGGGATTGTTGGGGGAGCGCAGCAGCACTCGGTTGCCGGGTACCAGGCCGAGGTCCTCGGTGAGCACCTGGGCGACCTGGTTGGCCCGCCGCTGAAGCTCGCCATAGGTCCAGACCTCGCCGTCCGGCGTGCGCAGCGCAGGCCGGTCCGGGCCGAAGGCCGCCACCGGACGGTCGATCAGCTCGACGGCGGCGTTGAGGCGTTCCGGGTACTGGAGCAGTTCGGTGGTGAACTCCAGCACCGGCCACTGCCCGGCCGGGGGCAGGTGGTCGCGGGCGAAGGTGTCGGCGTGGCCCGAGGGCGGCAGGCTCATCCCCGGCCTGCCTCGGACGTACGGATCATGCCCTCCTGGACGACGGTGGCCAGGTGGGTGCCGTCGGCGTCGAAGAAGCGGCCGGAGGCGAGGCCGCGCCCGGCCTCGGCCGCGCCGGCCTGCTGGGCGTAGAGCAGCCAGCCGTCCGCCGCACCCGGTCGCGGGGCGCGGTGGAACCACATCGCGTGGTCGAGGCTGGCGGTGACCAGACCCTCCTGCGCCCAGTGCAGGCCCAGGACCCGCAGCACCGGCTCCAGGATCGTGTAGTCGCAGACGTAGGCGAGAGCCGCCGTGTCCCGCTGCGCGTCGGTGAGCCCTTCGACCGGCCGGAGGGCGTCGAACGGCTTGACCCAGACCGCCTGGTGGGGCACCTGCGCGCCCTCGACGGTCAGGTAGACCGGGCCCGGCACGTGTCGCATGTCGAAGCTTCGTCCGGTGGACCAGTAGGCCTTCGAGGCCGGCGTCATCGTCCCGCCGGTCCGGTCCGCGAGGTACTCGGCGGAGCTGGGAAGTTCGTCGGGGCCGGGCAGGTCCGGACCGACGGGGGTGTCGCAGTTGTAGCTCGCGCCGGGCTCGCCGGCCGCGAAGTTGGCCAGGCAGACGTAGAGCGGCTTGCCGTTCTGGTAGCCGCGCACCTGCCGGGTCGCGTAGCCCCGGCCGTCGCGCAGCAGCTCCACTTCGTAGCGCACTTCCCTGCCGATCTCGGCGGGGCGCATGAAGTAGGAGTGCATGGAGTGCAGCGTCTTGCCGTCGTCGACGGACCTCATGGCGGCCGCCGCGGCCTGGGCGACGAGGTCGCCGCCGTAGGCCTTCGGCCACGGGCAGGGCTGGGTGACCGCAGTGAAGGCGAGGTCGAGGTGTTCTGCCTGTACGGGGCTCAGGGTGACCGCGGCGGTGAAGGCCTCGGAGGTGGTGTCGGTCATCAGGGCCGCTCCAGCCAGTCGCGCAGGTCCGCGTCCGGGACCTGGGGGAGGTTGACCACGATGTTCTCGGGGGTGCGGGTCGTCATCCACGTCAGCGGCTTGTCGCGGTCGAGGTTGCACTCGACATGGGGCATGAACGGCGGGACGAAGACCCAGTCTCCCTCCGCCATGTCGATGTAGTCCTCGAAGTTCCGGCCGAAGTAGATCCGGCCCCGGCCGGAGAGCACGTAGCCGCCGGTCTCGGCCTCGCCGTGGTGATGCGGCACCGAGCGGTAGCCGCCCTCGTTGTGGACCTTGCCGAACCAGATCCTGGTGGCCGGGGTGTGCTGGATGCTGACCCCCGAGATCCGGGTGGCGCCGGCGGACTGCCCGGTGTCCCCGGGCTCCGTACCGGCCCGGGTCACGACCGGCACCACCAGGCCGCTCGCCGTGGCGTACATCGAGTTGTCGCCCTCAAGGACGTAGTCACTTGGCTGGGGGTCCATCGAAGCTCCTTGCCAGTGGGGAAGTGGGTGAGGAGAAGCGTCAGTTGGCGCAGTGTCAGTTCGTGCGGTGTCAGCTCATGAACCGCACGGTGTTGCGCAGCCTGCCGATGCCGGGGATCTCGGTCTCGACGACGTCGCCGTCGGCGAGGAAGCGCTGGGGCTCCCGGGCCACCCCGACGCCGCCGGGCGTGCCGGTCAGCACGAGGTCGCCCGGGCGCAGCACGGTGAAGGTCGAGATGTACGCGAGCAGGTCGGCCGGGTCGAACACCAGCGTCCGGGTGTTGTCGCGCTGGACCTGCTCGCCGTTGACCCGGCAGATCACCTCCACACCCTCGGCGGGGTCGATCTCGTCCGGCGTCACGACTACGGGACCGACCGGAGTGGAGGCGTCCCAGGCCTTCCCCTGGAACCACTCCAACGTGCGGTACTGCCAGTCGCGCACCGAGATGTCGTTCGCCACGGTGTAGCCGGCGATCCCGGCGAGAGCGGTCGACCGGTCGGCGCGGCGCAGGGTCGTGCCCACCACGACGGCGAGCTCGGCCTCCCAGTCGACCTGCAGGCCCGGCGGCAGGACGAGGTCGGCGTCGGGGCCGGTGAGACTGTCGGCGTACTTGGTGAAGAGCGTGGGGTGGGCCGGCAGTTCGCGTCCGGTCTCCCGAATGTGATCGGCATAGTTCAGACCGCAGCAGATCACCTTGCGGGGCGCGGGCAGCGGAAGCACCGGCACAGCGCCGTCGATCGCCTCACCTGCCAGGGCGGCCGCCGGCACCTGCGAGTTCGCCGCCAGGAACTCCGACAGGTCGGTGGCCGGCAGCGCTCGCCAGGTGTCCCCGTCGAGCACCGCGGCGTTCGTACCGGCCGCATGGGCGACGGTCGCGAGGCGCATGACCGTTCCTCTCCTTCGTACTGCCCGGCATCTTGTATTTCATTATTTCTACGACCGTCACGAGACTGTCAATAGATGTTACGGTGACGCCACCCAGTTCCCGTCCTGCAGGAGCCCTCCATGGCGACCGACCTGACACCGGTTCCGGTCAACCCCGCGTCCCTGCCCGCGCCCAGCGGCTACTCGCACGGGACGCTCAGCGGCAACACGCTCCACCTGGGCGGCCAGACGGCCCTCGACCAGAGCATGAGGATCGTTCCGGGCGGCATCGTCGAGCAGTTCCGGCAGGCATTCGGCAACGTCCTCGCGACACTGGCCGAGGCGGGCGGCATCCCGCAGGACCTGGTGAGCGTGACGCTCTTCCTGACCGACATCGCCGACTACCAGGCGCACGGCAAGGAGATCGGGCAGGTGTGGCGCGAGCTGGCCGGCCCGGTCTACCCCGCGATGGCCGGCATCGGCACCACGGGGCTGTGGCAGCCCGAGGCCATGATCGAGATCCTCGGCGTCGCGGTCATTCCGGACGAGCGCCTGGTCCGGCCCGCGACCGCTTGAAACCATTCGCCGCTGCGGAGCACCATGTTCGGGTCGAAGCCGTTGGAGGCCCCTGTGCCGTCGTCCATCCCGCCGTTCGCGGACGTGTTGCTGCGCGCCGGCCGCATACACACGCTTGTCCCCGGCCAGGAACCGCAGCGGGCGCTCGCGGTGCGCGGCGAGCGGGTGTTCGCGGTGTCGGAGGCGGTGGACGGGCTCGACAGCCTCGTCGGTCCGACCACGACGGTGCTGGACCTGCCCGACTCGACCGTGCTGCCGGCCTTCGACGACACGCACACGCACCTGATCGCGGCCGCCGACAGCGCCCATGACGTGGCGGTGGACGGTGCCCGTTCCATCCAGGAGCTCCTCGAGCTGATCCGCACCCGGGCCGACCGGACGCCGCCGGGTGAGTGGATCCGCACCGCCGGGCACTGGCAGGAGCTCAACCTCGCCGAACGCCGCTTCCCGACGGCGGCCGAGCTCGACCGGGCGACCGACCGGCATCCGGTGCTCGTGCTGCGCGGGGTGCACAACCAGGTCCTCAACGGCTACGCGCTGCGCCTGTGCGGGATCGACGCCAACACCCCCGACCCGGTGGGCGGCAGCATCAGCCGCACGGCCGACGGCCGACCCGACGGCCACCTGCGCGGCGGTCTGGCGCTTGTCCGGCCGCAGCTGCCCAAGCCCGATCCGGCGACCAAACTGGACGGCTTGCGCCTGGCCTCGCACGCCTACGCGGCGACCGGCATCGGCACCGTACGCGACACCAACTCCTCCCCGGCCGACCTGGCCGCGCTCCAGCAGCTCCGCGAGAGCGGCGAACTCGGCTGCCGGGTCCGGGTGCTGCTCAGCACCATCGGCTTCACCACGGTGCGGCAGGTCGAGGAGCTCCTCGACGGCATGGAGGCATGGCGCCACGTCGACGATCCCTGGTTGCGCGTGTGGGGGGTGAAGTTCTGGCTGGACGGCGGGATCGAATCCGGCGCACTGGACGCCCCGTACTGCCCGGCGCACTGTCCGACTCCCGGATATACCGGTCAATTCGCCTGGGATCCAACAGAGTTGGAGGCTGCTGTGGAGCGGGTGGTGCGGCGCGGCTGGCGGGTCGGCATCCACGCCTACGGGGACCGCGGCGTGCGTGCGCTCCTCGACCTGTTCGAGCGCGTGCAGAACCGCATCCCGGGCCTGCCCCACGGCACGCTGGTCATGGAGCACGGCGGACTCGCGGACCGGGAACAGCGGCGCCGGGCAGTGCACTTGGGTATCCCGGTGACCATCCAACAGCCACTGCTCCACGACGTCGCCGCCATTCAGTCCGAGTACTGGGGCAAGGAGCGGGTGGCCGCGCTGTTCCCCGCACGCGAGTGGCTGGACGCGGGCGCGGACGTCTCGGCCGGATCGGACTACCCCGTGGGGGGGGGGGGCGGGCAGCTCACCCCTGGCCGCCTCGCCGACCTCACGATCTGGCCCGACGACCCCACGACCGTCCCCGAGAACACCCTCGACAGCCTTCGGCCCAGCCACACCCTGCTCGGCGGCTCCCTCGTCCACGGCCTCGCAGCTGCCCGCCCCGCCGCCCCGCCCGCCGGACCTGACCGCCACTGAAACCGAGCCGAACGCCTCAACCGGGCTCGCGGCAGCCCGGTCCAGGCCCCCACCCGCCCACCGTCCACCCGCGCGAGAGCGTCGTCCTGCCCGTTCTCGACCGCTGGATCAGCAGCTCCTCCGCCCCCGACGCACCCGGCACCACTCGCCCGGCCACACGATGACGAAGTACGGGCATACAAGGGAATCGCGCGGCTGTTGGTCACCCCACCGCCGGGAAAGCAAAAAACCCCACGTGAAGTGGGGTCTTAGCTGGTGTCCGAGGGGGGACTTGAACTCTCCACTCGGGCACCAGGCTCCTAGGCCTCTGACCTGCTGCAATGGCTTTGCTGTGCCATCGGGTTGACGGTCCGTCTTACCCGTGAGTCCTGTCCATTTCTGGCCGTTCCAGGCCGCTGTGGGTCACGCGTGGGTCACGTGACCCAGCGGCCAATCGGTGGGCTGGCCAGGGCGGGACCACGGCCGGCGTAGCAGCCGTGGCACGAGAATGTGAGCGGGGCTAGTGCTGTGACCGCATAGGTTCGCCGGGTTGCTTGGTCACGCGACGAGAGCGGGTCGTCCGCCCCAGCGGATGCCCTTTTCGCTGCGGATGCGGGCGCGTTCTCGGCGTTTGGCGGCCAGGATGTCGGGGTGACGCGCGTTCCTGTTGCGCCAGCGCAGGTAGCGGTGCAGTGCCCGGGTCTGGACGGTGTGGTTGGGATGGTGGGAGTTGGCGAGGGTGAACTGCCGCAGCGGCCCGAAGTGGGCCTCAATCGGGTTCGCCCAGGACGCGTTGGTCGGTGTGAAGCACAGCTCGACGTTGTTGCGCCTGGCCCACTGCCGGATCTTGGCGCCCTTGTGCGCGGAGAGGTTGTCCATGATCACGTAGATCGGGGCGCCATCAGGGCGGGCAGCACGGATCGACTTGAGGGCGGCCAGGCTGTTCGCGGCGCCTTTGCGGCGGCGGTTGACGCCCCAGAGCGTGTCGTCGCCGATCGAGTAGCAGCCGTGGAAGTAGGTGACGCCGTGGGTGCGCTTGTAGGTGGCCGGCAGGCGGTCGGGCTTGCTCTGTTCGGCCCAGCAGGTGCCCGCGGTGGGGCGGATGCCGAGCGGCCCGAACTCGTCGAACGCGAACGTCCGCTCGGGGAAGCGCTCCAGGACGTGCTCGATCCGGTCGAGCTTGGTGTCCCGGTCGGGGTCGGTGGACTCCTTCCACGTCCTGGTCCGCTGGAAGGTGACGCCCCGTCGGGCGAGCAGGCAGCGCAGGGCCTCGCGCCCGATGCGGATCACCCGGCCGTGGACCCGGCGCAGGTAGGCGGCGAGCTTGCGGACGGACCAGCGGGTGAAGGGCTGCCCGAGCTTGGCCGGGCGGGTGGTGGCCGTCTGGACGACGAAGTTCTCGTCGTCAGGACTGAGTTGGCGGGGACGGCCTCCCGCCCAGCGAGGGTCCAGGCAGGCCAGCCCGATCTCGTTGAACCGGTGAATGAGGTCCCGCACGGTGTCCTCGTCGGCCTGCACCAGCTGTGCGATCACCGGAACCCGGTTCCCGCCGGCCGAGGCCAGCACCATCATCGCCCGCCGGTAGCGCACCGAACTCGTACTGCCCCGACGCACGATCCGCTGTAACTGCTGACCCTCCTGATCGGTCAGCCTCCGAACCCTGACCGGCTCCGCCACCACGCCTCCCGCACCACATCGGATGTCCGCCCACATCCAACCGGACTGGCCCTCACCACCACCAACCCGGCAAACCAATGCGGTCACAGCACTAGCCAGGCCTCGAAGGTGGCTGTCCATGTGGCGAACGCTGCCCACGCGCCGGCGGTCACGACCTATCGGGAAGCGCCGTCGGGCCACAGGACCCGAACCGGAACGCCGCAGCGCTCCGCATAGGCAACCACGTCCGCAGTCCCGCCGAATCCCTTGGCTGGGAGCCCGTCCCAGACAGCAAGCACCTCGTCAACCAGGCCAACCAAGACCTCGCTGCCAGCCATGTGAGCAGCGGAATCTGACTCGACCATCCCGGTGCGGTGAACCTCGGAAGCACTCCGCATCAGGCTGTCGTACGTCTCATAGTGGTCCGTTGGAAGCGATTCACGGTACTGCTCAGCCGGGATGACGACTTCTAGGCGGCCGCCGTGTGCAAGCACGATCTCGGCGAACCAGGAATCCGGACCGTCAGCGATGCACGACACGCCGACCAGTTCCGGGTCATGATCTTCGACCTCAGCCTCCAGTAGGGCCCGAACCTGGCTCTCTACCTCGCTGCTGAGTCCTCGATGCCCAGTGATTCCGATTCGCATAAGCCCCTCCTACAGGTAGACGTCGTGAAGGCGTTCATCGAAGTCACGCACGACCCTCGGCAGAGACGAGCTGTTGAAGGACCTTCGGAAGGCCCGAGCCCTCTCTACGATTCGGCCAGAACGGTACTCCAGTCCTACGTCAAGTGCGGTTGAGGCCAGCGCGAAGCCCGCCTCAGCTCGACCAGCAGCCAGGTTTCCCGCAGCAATATCCAAGATCAACAGTGCCCGCTGCTTGGAGTGCCCTGTGGCAAGGGCCGCACCATCCTGACTCAGTACCCACTCAGGAAGGCCAAGTTGCGCCCCACAGGTGACCCGAGCAGCGGCCACCTTCGCTTCGTTGAAGACGAAGACCCAAGGCCAAGGAGGTGACTCCTCTGAGCCGAGCTTGGCGGCCACCGCTCGGCTGTGTACGAGGGCGCGATCAGCTCGGTGCTGGTCACCACCGGCCGCATGAGCGAGGGCCTCGACGCTGGCAAGCCACGCATCTGCAACCGCAGGGCATTCGGTACCAAGAACTTTGCGCGCCCGCGCTGCAAGGTTGAGGGCCTGGACGGCATTCCCGGCCTGGGCCTCGAACTGCGCCAGGGAGCCAACCTGGTAGGCAGTCAGTAGGGGGCTACTGGCGGCCTGCGCTGCCTTGATGGCCTGGCCGTACCAGGAACGGGCAGACCCGTGATCGCCCATGTCCCATGCGAGCCAGCCCGCGAACGATGATGCCTCGCTGCCCACGGTTGCCAACTTTGAGCGGCTGGAGCTGCTCTGGCTTAGTCGTTGAATGAGCTGGATGTGACCACGAACCGCGTCAGCGAGGTCGCGAGAGGGGGTTGACCCATCCAACCTGCGGTATGCCGATGTGCTGAGTCGTAAAGCAGCTGCCTGCCCGACGTCCTCCCGGATGCCCGGGAGCGCAGCCAGCATCGGCGCGGCTGCGACAGAGGCCACGCCCTTTACGAATCCGCGTCGTTCCACTGGGTCTGTTCCCGATGAGCTGTCCGCCAGACCTAGCAGCCCGGCGGGGATGTTGAGGTATGCAGCTGCTCGACTGAGAAGTGCCACGTCGTAGGCGCCAGCCGCGCCCCGCTTCTCCAGCCTAGACACCGCTGACTGCGTGAGCGCCACCGCCTGACCGAACTGGAGCTGCGTTAGCCGTCGCTGCCTGCGACCCAATTCAATGACCTTGCCGTAGTCACCTACACGTGAGGCTTCTCGAAGCGCGCCCTGGAAGTCCACCAGCCCCACCCTCAACACCCGGCATCCGTATGCAGCAGGCGCATATCCGCATGCGCATACCGCCTAGGTGATGTTCTCACACGGGTAGTCGGCAGTTGACTGTCTGTCAGTTAACCGGTGCAGATGGCCCGCTGAGCGGCAATCCCGATCATTTGGAGGCTCCAATGACCAGCACCACCCCGCCCCGGCGTATAGCGCTTGCGGCGTCGATCGCCTTCATCCCCGAAGCCGCCCCTGTGGAGTGGCGGCCGGAGGTGGGCGACCTGGTGTCGGATGCCCGGGGCCTCACGCCCCTTCGGGCGCCGCTCCTAGTGGTCGAAGTGGGCCTCTACAGCTGCAACTTGGAGCTGTGGTCGAGGTCCGAGTACCGGCCGCTCACACGGGCGCACGGCGAGGTGGAGCCGTATCACCACAACGACAGGGAGCTGTTCGGCTACCCGGCGCAGACCTTGGGAGGCTCGGTTGACGACGTACGGCGGTGGCAGGACCAGGCTCACGATGGTGGTCTACCGCGTGCAGCCTGACGGCACCCGGACGGAGGTGTCCCGGGCAGAGTCGGACGGTTCGGGCTTCCCCACTTCGGGCCTGTGGCCCGACTGTCAGTGTCCGCAGCACCGTGAAGGTCCGGAAAGCCGGAGGCCGGCTGAACTGCGGGCTGGCTGATGGACAGTTATGCCACGTCGGCCTACGGGCTCGGGGGCTTCTTCAACGGAGTGCGCCAGGCTCGAAGACAGCAGCCCCCTCGGATCGGTCGCTGGGTGCCACTCGCCAATCACGGCACTGCGGCGAGTGCGGGCGCTATATGTGTGAGAGCCCGGCAGTTCCCGGCCGGTGCCCCTTGCTGGACGCCCAAATCGGACGGGGCGTGAATCTCGCGTGGACGATCCTGCCTCCCTCGGGGAGGCCATGGCGGACCAGATGATGCAGGAGTACCAGGAGGGTCAGGAACGGAGCAGGCGCCGCAGCACCAGCCGCGCCGAGACCTGGTCCTACGCCATCGCGGCGGTCTTGGTGTTCGCCGTGCTCGCCTGGCTGCTGACCGCTCGCGGGTAGCACGGACACCGCTCAACTGTGCCACCCCACAGACCGCCCGCTCTGGCCGCTGTCACTCATCGACAGGGGTTCCCCCGCCTATGGCCGGAGCGGGCCATCACCAAGCAAGGAGAAGGAAGTTGGCGACTGTTGTTGACCCCGACCCGACGCTCATCCTGAGCGAGCCGTCACCCCGACGGGTTTCCGGGCTGGTGCTGCTTCGTGAGGCTGGCGGGTGCATCTACCTCCTCGACCCCACGTACAGGGACGGCATGATCCTGCCGGGCGGTAGCGCCCTGCCCGACGAGTCCCCAAACGAGGCGGCGGCCCGCCACCTGGCGGCGAAGACCGGGCTCGTCTTGGACGTGTACCGGCTCATTACGTTCGATCACGTCCCGGCGAACCGGTGGCCGGAGGGGTTCAACTTCATCTTTGACGGCGGTGTGCTGACTCCGGGACAGATGGCGCGGATGCATGTCCCCCCGCCGGAGGAGTCCCGGCTTCGGGGCGGGCACTGGGTGCGTCCGACCGACATGCACCGGTTCACCGCGCCCAAGCAACGTGCCCGGATCACGGCCGCCCTGGAGCTGCTTCACGAAGGGTCTGTGACTCACCCTCTCGCCGACGGTCAGCGCGTCGGGTAGCTCCCTTCAATTTCCGGCTGACACGACCCCACGAGGTGTCGTCAGCCGGGCAGCCCCCTGCGGGCTCCGATGGCCACCTCAGGAGAGGAAGGCAACATGCACACGTTGATCGGCAGCAGGTTCCTGGACGAGTACCTGATCGTCAATCCCGGCAGCACGGCGGGAGTCAAGGTTCCGCCCTGGGAGTTCGCCGAGCTGGAGCGGAGTACGGAGGCCGGTGAACCGGCTCCGGTATGGCTCATCAAGGCCGCCCGCCAGCGGTGGGCCATGGACCTCGCTCCCGGCCGTCCCACCCGTGACTACTTGCTTGTTCGTTCGAAGGCGGACCCGCAGTACAGCCGCGCGTCGTGGGAGATCAACCTCGGCTGTAACTACGACTGCGAGCACTGTTACCTCGGCGAGAAGAAGTTCGAGGGCCTGCCCATGGACGGCAAGGCCAGGCTCCTGCACACCATGCAGGAGGCTGGGGTGCTGTGGTTGCAGATCACCGGTGGCGAGCCCACCGTGGACCGGGACTTCGTGGACTCCTACACCTTGGCCAACGAGCTGGGAATGATGGTGACGGTCTCCACCAACGGTTCCCGCTTGTGGCAGCCGAAGATCCTGGACGCCCTGACCCGGATGCCTTCCTATCGCGTTGTGGTCAGCGTCTATGGGGCAAGCGCCGCCAGCTATGACGGCCTGACCCGGCGTAAGGGCTCTTTCGCCACCTTCCAGAAGGGGATGGCCGCGGCCCTGGAAGCCGGTATCCCGATGCGCCTGAACCTGGTGGTCACCGAGCACAGTGCCGACGAAGAGGCCGCGATGGTCACCATGGCGGAGAACTGGGGCCTGGAGCACAACAGTTACGTCAACATGGCTCCGACGATCTACGGAGGTGGGGAGACTCTTCCCGCCCAGTCGGCCAAGCACCTTCGCCAGCGCAAGGTGTTCTCCGGCTGCAACGCGGGCCACACCTTCTTCCACTCCGACCCGTACGGCATTGCGTCGATCTGCAAGGTTGGCCGCGACCCGAACGTGGACCTGATCGCCGAAGGCGTCACCGGGCTGCGCAAGCTCGGCGCCATCGCCGATTCCCTCATGCTTCGCACCGGTGGGTGCTCCGGCTGTCAGCTGTCCGGCTCCTGCGGGGTCTGCCGGCCGATGGCCAAGCTCTACCAGGAGGCGAAGGCACCACTGGCAAGTTACTGCCAGCACGGCCGACCCCGAGAGGAGGTGTCCGCATGAAGCCCGAAACCCTGATCCAGCTCGGCACGACCCGCACCAGCGTTGTCGAGATCGAGTTGGTTGACGACCTGGACGTGCTCGCCGAGTCCACGAAGTGCGCCTGCAACGCAGGCGACGACAACCCCTTCTAGCGATAGGTGCAACCCGGCAGGCCCCGCCAACGGGGCCTGCCGGTCACCAGTAAGTAGCGTTCCCCACATGCGATTTGAATGGGACTGGCTGACCACGGCGATGACCGTGCCGTACGTGCCGACCCTCGGACCTGTCCACCCGCGCAGCCTCACCCCGCAGCTGTTCGCGGACGTGATCGGCGTGGCGGGCTCCCGAGGGGCCTTCCTGCCGTACGACAAGGACAAACGCTGGTCGGCGACCAAGGTGGAGCAGGTCCTCCCGCTTGACCTGGTCCAGCGGCCGGGCCTGGTGCTGATTCCCACGCTGACCCACCGCGGAACCGGTCTGCTCAAGGTCCACGTCTACGGCGACGGCCCCGACGGCATCGACCAGGGCGCCGAGTTGGCGGCGAAGCTCGCCGCGATGCACGGCGCCGCGAAGGCCAGGGTCATCAGCTTCCTGCCTCCGGAAGGGCCGGCGGCCGAAGGCACGTGCACGCGGATACAGCTTCGGGAGTTCACAGCCGACCACCCGACGATCCCCGTTCCCAGTATCACGGACCTCGGCAATCAACTCCCTGAGGTGCAGGTGACGTTCGCCGCCTTCGCCAAGGAGATGGCTTCCGAGGGATTCACGTTCCTGCGTGAGCAGATGCAGGCCCGCGCCGTTGGGCCGGTACTGATGGCGGTTGCCGACGGCCGCGTCTGCGGGGCCATTGGCCCCATGGAAACCATGCTCGACAATCAGGCCCGCTCCCGACTCCTGCCGCAGTACTTCGCCGTACTGCCCAACTATCGGGGGAGGGGCCTCGGCCGAGACCTCTGGCGGGCCGCCATGCGCTGGGGGGCTACGCATGGCGCTGCCTACCAGCTGCTTCAGACCGAAGTCGGCGGCGCCTCCGACACCCTCTGCCAGACCGAAGGGCTGCGCAGTCTGGGATTCGTTCGCGTCACCAACCTGACTTGAGAAGTCTGGGGCGCACTAGAGTTTTCAGCATGGAAATGCTGGTCAAAATGGTGCGCGACCTCGAAGGAGACGAGCCCTCTTGCCTGCTCTCCAGGACCTGGGCCGTAGCCTCCATGGCTGCTTCGATGGGGGTCACAGATGAGACCGTGCGCGTGTACCTGAGGGTGGCCATAGCCCGCGGGGAGCTGCTTCAGTTGACCGAGTCGCCTCAGCGTCAGATTGGCCTGCTAGGGGCCCCATCAGAGGCTTTCAGGCCCTACGCGGGGCCGGTCAGCACTGAAGGACTGGTGACTCTCACCGCAGGCCCCAGTGGGGCCGGCCTGCGGGGTAGGAGGAGGCATCTGGTGGTCACCAAGCAGAGGATCACCGAGGCCCTGAACTGGGTCGTGGAAGAGACGAAGGTTGGAGTGCTGGTGTAGGTCGACCTTCGGGCCCCAGGACTCAAGGCCACGCGTCACGGCACGGCCGTGCGGCGCAGCTACTGGAGCAGCTCGCACGTCAGGGGTGAGAGCAGGACAGGGCTTGAGGAGCATCAGGCCCAATGACCGCTCAATGCTTCTCAAGCCCTGCAGTTCAAGGCGACTACGATTGTGACAAGCTCCACCTACCTATGATTCATCCCGTCGCGGCAGTGCGGTCGAAGGTAGTGATGTTGATGTGGAAGGATGTCGCCTTTTCCCCTGTAGGGATGTTGACCGGCGATTCCTGCGTGGCGAGCTGCCCCGCCGACACGTTGGAGAAGAACCAGCTGCTGCTCCAGACCTGCTCATTGTTGGAGTTCCTCACCACCTCGTAGCCGATGCTGTAGTTCGAGGTCTTGGAACTGTGGTTCTGGACCTTGGCGACAGCCCAGACGATCGTGAGACCCGCCTGGGAACGGTCATCGAGTTTGGCTGAAACGAGGTCGGCGCGTTCACCGCTCACCGACGGTGAGTTGCTACTACTTGGCTGTCCGGATGGAGTGCTCTTCCCGGTCGCTGAGCTGCTACTACTTGGCTGTCCGGACGGGGTGCTCTTCCCGGTCGCTGAGCTGCTACTACTTGGCTGTTCGGACGGGGTGCTCTTCCCGCCACTGCTCCCGCACCCTGCGACCGCCATGGTCGCGCTCAGCAGCACGATGCTGAGCGGGGCAGCGATCACCGCCTTGAGGATGCGCTTCGTGAGCTGAGTGGCCGTCGGGCGGGCTGGAGTCATGGGGCGTGTCATGCTCCCATCGTGGGCCCGATCGAACGTCGCCGACGGCGGCTGGTTTCGACCCGCCGCATTACTTCACCCGCACAGCGCACGGCTCGTGTCTTCATGAGGCGGCATCGACTGCTGCTTACCATCAGAACCCTCGTTCTACCGGAGCTCCGTCCTGCTTCAGCCCCGGACACGCCGACGCTCACCGACCCCCGGCATCCTCAGCGATCTTGAAACAGCCGTGAGGCCACGCGTAGAGTGCCCGAAAGGGTCCGGGGCCCGCTCAGCATGGATGCAGGATCATCAGATACTGCCTAATTCATCGCTAGGCGACCCAATGCCTAGTCTCGGACTCTCACAGGAGCCCTCTCTCTCAAGGAGGGGGCTTTCTGCTGTTCTGAGAGAAAGTGAGGGGGCATATATAACCCCCTCACTAAAGATGTATGTGTCCTGAGGCTCTCTAACCGGCCATCTTCTCCGAAAGTGCGGTCGAGGTCACACTGAGGGGTGCCGCGGAGCACTCCGGGCTTCAAATTCATTCATTCACGGGCCACTGAAGGCACGTCGGGAGCCACAGGAAGCCCCAAATGCCCTCCAGAGGAGCCTAGTTGGGCCCATGGGCCCCGTTCGTCGCCGCCAGGGTCGCAGGGGCGGCACGTGGGCGCCTGTGAGCTTGTGCCCTTGTGAAAAATTCATACCCGTACACGGTCCGAGGAAGCCGCCCCCGGTGGGTCCTCCCTGTATGTATTTAGACATTATCCCCGTGTGTGCTGGGGCGTATCACAGACGGATAGACGAATGAATTAATTCACTCATATGTACCGATTGACGGAGCGTCAGGGGTCAGGTGGGATAGGGCGCCTGACATGGTCAGCACCAGCCCGATCGCCTGACAGTGCGTCATGTCGGGGGCTGACTAAGAGGTGGGCGTGATCCACCGCGTCGCCGACGGGCCGGAGTCCAAAGAGCCTGGGGTGTTGCTGACCACCTTGATCGGTGGCGGGCCAACTGCCGGAAGGAGAGACGACGATGGTCGGGTACGAGACGAAGACCCGGCTGCCCATCAAGCCCCATATAGGTGACGTGAAGTCCGGGGAGGTGACTGACGACATGTTGGACGACCATTGCCGGATGCTGGAGACGGCCCCGTGTCCGACCAACAAGGGCAAGCCGCTTGGGGCCAAGTTCGTGAGGCACGTCCGCAACATCCTGCCGGCCGCCCTGGGTGCGGCGGGGCCCAAGCTGAACCCGGTGAACCCGGTGAACCCGCCGGCCACGGCAATCCGCCGACCAAGCGTCAGATCCGGGCCCCGGAGAAGCGGTTCGAGAGCGTGGACGACTCCGACACGGCACGTTTCCTCGCCTCGGTCTGGGAGCCGTGCGGCAACAGCAAGTGCGGCCCGTTCTACCGCTGACTGCGTGGCGTTCCCCTGTGGGCCGTCTGCGCCGCGACCGGCCTGTGGCGAAGTGAGGCCTGGGCATGAAGTGGTCCCTGATCGACTGGGATAGGGGTGCCATCGAACTGGAATGGGTGGTGGTGGAGGCGGGCAACGCGTTCCGGTTGCGCAGGCTCACTAAGGATGGTGACGACAACGCCCTGATCTACGTGGGCCGGGGCGTCATGGACGTGACGGCTTCATGCTGCGCAAGGAAGGCAGGGCAGGAGGTCCGCAGGACCTGAGAAGGTCTCGGCCCGTTGGCGGACCGTGCGGGCCAGGCTCGACCTGCCGGAGGGTTTCGCATCCACGACCTGCGGCACAGCCGGATCAGCAACGATCTGGAAGCGGGAGAGAACCCGGTGGAGGTGTCGGCCAACGCCCGGCACCACTCGCCCGGTGCACGGTGACCAAGTACGGGCATCGCAGTAAGGCCGGGGCTGTGAAGTTGGCCGCTGGCAGTGCAAGGCGCATGGGTCTCGCTGCGCTGATCTAGAGCAAGATCATTCCTGTGGGTCACGCGGTGGGTCACACAACCACTGCACGGAGCCCGGAAAAGCAAAAACCCCACGTGAAGTGGGGTCTTAGCTGGTGTCCGAGGGGGGACTTGAACCCCCACGCCCGATAAAGGGCACTAGCACCTCAAGCTAGCGCGTCTGCCATTCCGCCACCCGGACAGGGTGTGTGCCTTGGGGTGTTTCGTGCTGTTCCCCTTGGCGACAGAGAGAACACTACCAGGCTGTGGGAGTGCTTCTCACCTGCGTTTCTTCCGGCTCCGGGGTGGCTGTGGGGGTGTCGAGCGGGGGAGGGGGACGGATCGGTGCAGAACGGACGGAGGGGCGGGTGAGGGGCACTGGAGGCAGGGGGAGGTGGAGGCGGTGCCTCCGGCAGGTGTGGAGGAGCCGTCGGGGTCGTGAATGTTCCGTCGGTGGCCGACCTGAAGGTGCATGGGATCAGTCAGGATCGGTCGTGGAACGGTCGGGACACGCCACGCCGCGTCAAGTTGCAGTCGCTGAGCCGCTGCTGACTTTCGTTCTCCTAGCCTCGGTGGTCCAGTGCGAAGGGCGGCTTGACGTGGAGCAGACCAGAGGACCGGCCGAGCCAGTGACGAGACGGCTGACGGCGGTGCCGACCAGGGGGCCGAGTGCAGGTCCGGTGCAGGGGATCTGGCGGTTCTCGGCGGTGACGCACGAGGCCTCCGTCCCGCAGACCCGGCATGCGGTGCGGGACCGGCTGCTGGCGCAGGGGATGGCGGGGCAGGACTACCAGGAGCTGATCGACGACCTGCTGCTGATCGTCTCCGAGCTGGTCAGCAACGCGGTCACGCACGCCGCGGTGCTGTCCCCGCAGCTGACCACCGAGCTGGTGATCGACGACGGCTGGGTCAGGGTCTCCGTGGAGGACGGGCACCCGTACCGGCCGAAGGCGCTGGAGAGCGACCTCGGGCAGCTCGGCGGGCGGGGGCTGCTGCTGGTGAAGAGCGTGACGCTGCAGGCCGGCGGAGTGTGCGACGTGGAGCGGACCGGCGAGGGCGGCAAGGTGATCTGGGCCTCGCTCCCGCTGCCCGTGCCCCGGCAGCGCCGGGACGGGAACGCCGGGGGCGACTGGCACCCCCGGCGTTAGACCCCGGGAAGACCCCAGGGCGAAGGCTCGCCTACCAGTCCCGTCCGGCGATCTCGCGGATGCCGGGGAGGGCGGCCTCGAAGACCGTCCGGAACCAGACCGAGGTGGGCTTCTCCGCCTCCAGGGCCTTGAGCTCCTCCGCCGTGACGAACATCGTGTCGTCGACCTCGTCCGGAGCCGGTTTCGGGTCGGCGGTGACCAGGCCGACGAAGAGGTGGTTCCACTCGCGCTCGATCAGGCCGGTGGCCTCGTCGGGCAGGTCGTAGCGGACGGTGCCGGCCTCGCAGAGCAGGGCGGGAGCGACTCCCAGCTCTTCGGCGGTGCGACGGGCGGCGGCGACGAAGGGCTGCTCGTCGGGGTACGGGTGGCCGCAGCAGGTGTTCGACCAGACGCCGGGGGAGTGGTACTTGGTCAGGGCGCGGCGCTGGAGCAGCATCCGGCCCTGGCGGTCGAACAGGAAGACCGAGAACGCCCGGTGCAGCCGGCCCGGCTGCTGATGGGCCGAGAGCTTCTCGGCGGTGCCGATGGTCACACCCTCGTCGTCGACGAGCTCCAGCAGGATCTCCGCAGGAGTCGGGGCGACGCCACTCTCTTCGGCGAGCAGGGTCTGACCGGTCGGTCGGGTCTCGGGCATGGGGCCTCTTTCGGAAACGGGGACCAGGGGAAGGCGAGGGCTGGGCCGGCCCAACCGGAACGCCGCGCGGGCGCCCGGAGCCAGTCTGCCGTATGGCTTGCTACCCGAATGGGCGCGACGCACACGAGGACATGGAAGGGCCGGATGATCAGAGAGCCTGTTCGATCAGTGATCGACTGCGGTCCGATCGCGCCGTTTTCTGAGCATTGCCGGGTCGGGGTCGACGGGCCGGAGTGATGATCGGTTCGGCCAGGCCGGGAAACCTCGTCCGGTAGCCTCGATCGGCGCGACCGGTTCTGGGGTGAGTTCCGCTGTCCACGCCGCGCCCGCGGTCGCCGCCCCCCGACCGGACACCGGGGCGCCGCCCACCGCTTTCGGGCTGGTCGCCGCAGTCGCCTACCATCACTACGACACGGTGTACCGCCTGCGTGGCGGCACCGGAGCACCGGCCGGCTGGCTGGTATGGGCGACCGGCGGGCAGAGAGCCGGGTGCTGCCCGTCACCCTGCACGACGAGTCAGGAGACACCGCATGATCGGCCTCGTTCTGGCAGCCGGCGCCGGCCGCCGGCTGCGCCCGTACACCGACACCCTGCCGAAGGCTCTGGTGCCGGTGGACGGGGAGCGGACCGTCCTGGACCTGACCCTCGGCAACTTCGCCGAGGTCGGCCTGCGGGAGGCCGCCATCGTGGTGGGCTACCGCAAGGACGCGGTGTACGACCGCAAGGACGCCCTGGAGCAGAAGTACGGCGTCAAGCTCACCCTGGTCGAGAACGACAAGGCCGAGGAGTGGAACAACGCCTACTCGCTCTGGTGCGCCCGGGACCTGTTCGGCGAGGGCCTGCTGCTCGTCAACGGTGACACCGTGCACCCGGCCTCGGTGCAGCGCACCATGCTGGACGGCAACGACCGGCTGCTGACCGAGGGCCACGCCCCCGGCATCCTGCTCGCCCTCGACACGGTGAAGAAGCTCGCCGACGAGGAGATGAAGGTGATCGTCGACCCGGTCACCGGGATGCGCCGGATCACCAAGCTGATGGAGCCCGAGGAGGCCACCGGCGAGTACATCGGCGTCACGGTGATCAACCCCTCGGCCGCCGCCGACCTGAGCGACGCCCTGAAGGCCACCTTCGAGCGTGACCCGCAGCTCTACTACGAGGACGGCTACCAGGAGATGGTCAACCGCGGCCTGCGGATCGACGTGCAGCCGATCGGCGAGGTCTCCTGGGTCGAGGTCGACAACCACGCCGACCTGGCCAGGGCGCGGGAGATCGCGTGCCAGTACTGACCCGACTGGTGCCCTCGCCGGTCTTCGTCGAGATCCGCCCGGGCGCGCTGGACGCGCTCGGCGGCATCCTGGCGGACCAGCGGCTGTCCGCCTCCGGGCGGATAGCGATCGCGATCAGCAACGGCTCCGGCGCCCGGCTGCGGGAACGGCTGGAGCCCGCGCTGCCGGGCGCGGACTGGTACGAGGTGGGCGACGGCAGCCTGGACAGCGCCGTGCGGCTGGCCGAGCAGATGCGGGCCGGGCACTACGACGCCATGGTCGGGCTCGGCGGTGGCAAGATCATCGACGCCGCGAAGTACGCCGCCGCCCGGGTCGGCCTGCCGCTGGTTGCGGTGGCCACCAACCTGGCGCACGACGGCATCTGCTCCCCGGTCTCCACCCTCGACAACGACGCCGGGCGGGGCTCCTACGGGGTGCCCAGCCCGATCGGCATCGTGGTCGACCTGGACGTGATCAGGCAGGCGCCGCCGCGCTTCGTGGCGGCCGGGATCGGCGACGTGGTCTCCAATCTCTCGGCCTGCGCGGACTGGGAGCTCTCGCACTCCGTCACCGGCGAGCCGGTGGACGGGCTGGCCGTGGCGATGGCCAGGTCGGCGGGGGAGAACCTGCTCCGGCACCCCGGTTCGCTGGAGGACCGGGACCTCCTCACCACGCTCGCGGAGGCCCTGGTACTGTCCGGCATCGCGATGAACATCGCTGGCAGCACCCGTCCATCCTCGGGTGCCTGTCACGAGATCTCGCACGCCCTGGACGTGCTCTTCCCCAAGCGATCGGCCCAGCATGGCGAACAGGTCGGCCTCGGCGCGGCCTTCGCCAGTTTCCTGCGGGGCGAGCGCGAGCTCACCGGCCTGATCGTGGACCGACTCCGGTTCCACGGACTGCCGGTGACCGCGGATCAGATCGGCTTCACCGAGGAGGAGTTCACCAAGGCGGTGCACTACGCTCCGAACACCCGTCCGGGACGGTTCACCATCCTGGAACACCTGGACCTCTCCCCCTCTGACATCAGGGATTCGTACGCCGACTATGTCCAAGCCGTCAACAGCTGACCGCCCCGAGGTCGATCTGACCCGCCGCCCCTCGATCGAGGAGCTGCGCGCCGTCATCCACCCCGAGGGCATGCTCCAGCGCCGTAGCGCGGAGCACTGGGCCGGGCGCCTCTACATGCGCAGGATCTCGCTGCGGATCACCCGGGTGCTCTCCACCGTCACGGCGATCACGCCCAACGGCCTGACCTACCTGATGATGTTCACCGGCATTCTGGCCGGTGCCGCGCTGGTGATCCCCGGCCTCGCCGGTGCGGTCCTCGGCGCCGTGCTGATCCAGGTGTACCTGCTGCTCGACTGTGTCGACGGCGAGGTGGCCCGCTGGCGCCGGCAGACCTCGCTGACCGGGGTCTACCTGGACCGGGTCGGCCACTACATGTCCGAGGCGGCGCTGCTCACCGGCCTCGGTCTGCGGGCCACCGACCTGTTCCACCGTCAGGGCAGCGCCTCGCACTGGGAGTGGGCCTTCCTCGGCACGCTCGCCGCGCTCGGCGCCATCCTGATCAAGTCGGAGACCGACCTGGTGGACGTGGCCCGGGCCCGCAGCGGGCTGACCGCCGTGGAGGACGCCGCCGCCGTGCCGCGCTCCGCCGGGGTGGCCAAGGCCCGCAAGGCCGCCGCCTTCCTGAAGTTCCACCGCCTGGTGGGTGCGGTCGAGGCCTCGCTGCTGATCCTGGCCGCCGGGATCGCCGACGCGGTTGCCGGAGACCTGTTCTTCACCCGGCTCGCGGTGGTCGTGCTGGCCGCGATCGCGATGCTGCAGACCGTGCTGCACCTGCTCAGCATCGTGCTCTCCAGCAGGCTGCGATGAGCGACGGCTTCCGGCTCGGCGCCGTCATCATCACGATGGGCAACCGCCCGGACGAGCTGAACGCGCTGATCGACTCGGTCCGCAACCAGCAGGGCCCGGCCGTCGAGCTGGCCGTGGTGGGCAACGGCGCGCCGCTGCCCGCGCTCCCGGCGGACGTCCGCTCCGTCGAGCTGCCGGAGAACCTCGGCATCCCCGGCGGGCGCAACGTCGGCATCCAGCTGTTCGGCCAGGACGGCTGCGACGTCGACGCGGTGCTCTTCCTGGACGACGACGGCCTGCTGCCGAACACCGACTCGGCCGAGCTGCTCCGCCGGGCGTTCGAGGACGACCCGCAGCTGGGCATCGTCTCGTTCCGGATCGCCGACCCGGTGACCGGGGCGACGGCCCGTCGGCACGTCCCCCGGCTGCGGGCCAGCGACCCGCTGCGCTCGTCCCGGGTGACCACCTTCCTGGGCGGCGCCAGCGCCGTCCGGAGCAAGGTCTTCACGCAGGCCGGCCAGCTGCCCGGTGAGTTCTTCTACGCGCACGAGGAGACCGACCTCGCCTGGCGCGCACAGGACGCCGGCTGGCTGATCGACTACCGCGCGGACGTGGTGCTGTTCCACCCCACCACCTCCCCGGCCCGGCACGCCACGTACTTCCACAACGTGGCCCGGAACCGGGTGTGGTTGGCGCGACGGAACCTTCCGGCCCCTCTGGTGCCTCTCTACCTGGGAGTCTGGATGCTGCTCACCCTGGCCCGCCGCCCATCCGGTGCGGCGATCAAGGCCTGGCTGGGCGGATTCCGGGCCGGCTGGCGCGAACAGTGCGGTCCGCGCAAGCCGATGCGATGGCATACGGTATGGCGGTTGACCAGGATGGGCCGACCACCAATCATCTGATCGCAGAAAGCTTCCGGTGGCCCCCCGCCGCCGGACCGGAACATCCACCCGTGATTTCGGTGGGTCTGCCCGGACCTCCGCCGCTCCCCCTCGGCGGAAGCCTGGTTATCCGATCCCGTGAAGGACGAATGTGTCGACAGTGAGTGACTCCGTCAACTTCTCCGCACCCGGCGGCGTTGACGCGGGTCTGACCCCGAAGCAGCTCGCGGCCAAGTACGGCCTGTCGGTGAGCGGCAAGCGGCCCGGTTTCTCCCAGTACGTGCGAGAGCTGTGGGCCCGGCGCCATTTCATCGTCGCGTTCGCCACCGCGCGACTGGTCGCGCAGTACACCACGGCCAAACTCGGCCAGGTGTGGCAGGTACTGACGCCGCTGCTCAACTGCGCGGTGTTCTACCTGGTCTTCGGCGTGATGATGAAGGGCAATCAGGGCGTCACCGACTACATTGCCTGGCTCTGCATCGGTGTGTTCGTCTTCCAGTTCAGCCAGAGCGCGGTGCTCGCCGGCACCCGGTCGATCTCCGACAACCTCGGGCTGATCCGGGCCCTGCACTTCCCCCGGGCCGCGCTGCCGATCGCCTTCACGATCATCCAGCTCCAGCAGCTGCTGATCTCGATGGTCGTGCTGGTCTTCATCGTGCTGTTCTTCCAGCTGCCCACGATCACCTGGCTGCTGGTGATCCCGGCCCTGCTGCTGCAGTGCGTCTTCAACACCGGCCTGGCGCTGGCGATGGCCCGGATCGGTGCCAAGACCAGTGACATGGCCCAGTTGATGCCGTTCCTGCTGCGCACCTGGATGTACACCTCCGGTGTGATGTACAGCGTGCAGAACGCGGTCGACAAGTTCCCCACGTTCTTCCAGGTGCTGTTCCGGATGAACCCGGCCTCGGTGTACATGGACCTGATCCGCTACGCGTTCATGCCGAACGATTACAACAAGCACGCGCTGCCCCAGCACGTCTGGCTGATCGCGCTCGGCTGGGCGGTCGTCGCCGGCGTGGCCGGCTTCGTCTTCTTCTGGAAGGCAGAGGAGGAGTACGGCCGTGGCTGACACCGCTATCACCGAGACCCGAGGGGTCGGCATGACGAACACCCAGGACGCCCGCGTCCCCACCGTGGTGGTGGACGACGTGCACATCGTCTACAAGGTGCACGGCGCCGGCTCGGGCAAGGGCAGCGCCACCTCGGCGCTCAGCCGGATCATCTCCAGGAAGCGCTCGCCCGCGATCCGCGAGGTGCACGCCGTCCGGGGGATCAGCTTCACCTCGTACCGGGGCGAGGCGGTCGGCCTGATCGGCTCGAACGGCTCCGGCAAGTCGACCATGCTGGCGGCCATCGCCGGCCTGCTGCCGACCGAGCGCGGTGCCATCTACACCAACGGCCAGCCCTCGCTGCTGGGCGTGAACGCCGCGCTGATGAACGACCTGACCGGTGACCGCAACGTCATCCTGGGCTGCCTGGCGATGGGCATGTCCCCGGCCGAGGTGAAGGCCCGCTACCAGGACATCGTGGACTTCTCGGGCATCAACGAGAAGGGCGACTTCATCTCGCTCCCGATGCGCACGTACTCCTCGGGCATGGCGGCCCGTCTGCGGTTCTCGATCGCGGCGGCCAAGACCCACGACGTGCTGCTGATCGACGAGGCGCTGGCCACCGGCGACCAGAAGTTCCAGCGCCGCTCCGAGGACCGGATCCGTGAGCTGCGCAAGGAGGCCGGCACGGTCTTCCTGGTCAGCCACAACAACAACTCGATCCGGGATACCTGCGAGCGGACCATCTGGATTGAAAAGGGCGAGCTGGTGATGGACGGCTCGACCGAGGACGTCATGAAGGAGTACGAGAACGCCAACCACTGAGTGGTGGGCCGAACGGTGGGGGGCCGGTGCCCGGGGTGAACCCGGAACCGGCCCCTTGGCCGTGTCCGGGTGGGCTGGCTGCCCGACAGCGGTGTAGAACGGGGGAGTGACGGCAGTGGTGACTTCAAGGCAATCTGACAGTCCGACGGACGGTGGCACGCTCGGCAAGGCGGACCTGGAGAACTTCCCGGTCGCCCCCGGGTTCCTGCCCGCGGCCTGGCGGGCCGACCTGATGGCGATCTACGGGTTCGCCCGGCTGGTGGACGACGCCGGGGACGGCGACCTGGCCGAGCCCGAGCGGGTGGCAGAGCTGCTGGGGGTCGCGGGGACCCCGGCGGACCAGGGCTTCCGGCTCGCCCTGCTGAACGGTCTCGAAGCGGACCTGGACCGGGCCTTCGGCGCCGCGCTGGACCCGAAGTCGACCGGCCCCCGGCACCCGCTGATGCGTGCCCTGGTCCCGCTGATCGACCGTCACCCGGTCACCCCGGAGCCGTTCCGCCGGCTGATCGAGGCCAACCGGGTGGACCAGACCGCCACCCGCTACCCGACCTACCAGGACCTGCTCGGCTACTGCACGCTCTCCGCCGACCCGGTCGGCCGGCTGGTGCTGGCCGTGGCCGGTCACGGCACCCCCGAACAGATCGTCCTGTCGGACGCGATCTGCACCGCCCTGCAGATCGCCGAGCACCTCCAGGACGTGGCCGAGGACCTCGCCAGGGGCCGGATCTACCTCCCCACCGAGGACCTGGACCGGTTCGGCGTGACCGAGGCCGACCTGGCCGCGCCCAGCGCCGACGCCCGGGTCCGGGAGCTGATCGCCTTCGAGGCGGACCGGGCGCGCACCCTGCTCGACCGCGGCGCTCCGTTGGTGGGTACGGTTCGGGGAAGGCTCCGTCTGCTGCTCGCGGGATTCACCGCGGGCGGGTACGCGGCCCTGTCGGCCATCGAGGCCGCCGGGTACGACGTGCTCGCCGTGCAGGCGAAGCCGGACAAGCGCCGCCTCGCGGTGAAGGCGGCGGCAATCTTCGCGAAGGGAAGGTGAACGCCCGCGTGGCGGCATCACCACTGGCCTCGGCCCCGGTCATGGCGGCCTACCGGTACTGCGAGGCGGTCACCGCCCTGCAGGCCCGGAACTTCAGCTACGGCATCCGGCTGCTGCCCGAGCCCAAGCGGCTCGGCATGTCCGCGCTCTACGCCCTGGCCCGCCGGGTGGACGACATCGGCGACGGCGAGCTGTCGGCCGAGCGCAAGGCCGAGCTGCTCGGGCAGACCCGCGGGCTGCTGGACGAGATCCGGCTCGGCACCGTCAGTGAGGAGGACACCGACCCGATCAAGGTCGCGCTGGCGGACACCGCCCGGCGTTTCCCGATCGACCTGGGCGGTTTCGACGAGCTGATCGACGGCGTCGAGATGGACCTCAAGGGCGTCGAGTACAAGACCTTCGAGGACCTCAAGGTCTACTGCCGCTGCGTGGCCGGATCGATCGGCCGGCTCTCGCTCGGGGTGTACGGCTGCGAGAACCCGAAGCTCGGCGCCGAGTACGCGGACACCCTCGGCCTGGCCCTCCAACTCACCAACATCCTGCGTGACCTGCGCGAGGACGCGCTGAACGGCCGGATCTACCTCCCGACCGAGGACCTGGTGCGATTCGGCTGCGAACAAGGGTTCGCCCTGAACCGGCCACCGGTCGGCGCGGACTTCACCGGGCTGGTCGCCTTCCAGGCCGAGCGGGCCCAGGAGGCCTTCGCGGACGGCCTGCGGCTGCTGCCGCTGCTGGACCGCCGCAGCCGGGCCTGTACGGCCGCGATGGCGGGGATCTACCACCGGCTGCTCGGCCGGATCGCGGCCGACCCGGAGTCGGTGCTGCAGGGCCGGGTCTCGCTGCCGGGCTGGGAGAAGGCGTACGTGGCTCTCTCCGGGCTCGCCGGAGGGCGTTCTTGATTCTCTCGGCGTTTATGTCACGCTGTGTCAGCGCGGAATCACCTGGACCCGGTTCGGCACCGGCCTGCGGTGACCGCACGGACGATCACATCAGGGGGAGGGGCAGATGACGGTACGGCACGACTCGAAGCGCCCCACCGCGGTGGTGGTCGGCGGCGGCCTGGCCGGGATCACGGCTGCACTGCGGCTGGCCGAGGCGGACCACCGGGTCACCCTGGTGGAGTCCCGGCCCCGGCTCGGCGGGCTGGCCTTCTCGTTCCGGCGCGGGGAGCTGACGGTCGACAACGGCCAGCACGTCTTCCTGCGCTGCTGCACCGCCTACCGGGGCCTGATCGACCGGCTGGGTGCGGGCCGTCTGGTGGATCTTCAGCCCCGGCTCGACGTGCCGGTGCTGGGCGTCTCGGCCGACGGCCGGCGCACCCTGGGCCGGCTGCGCCGGGCCGGGCTGCCCGTCCCGCTGCACCTGGCCGGCAGCCTGGCCACCTACCCGCACCTGTCCGCCGCTGACCGGCTGCGGGTGGTGCGGGCCGCGCTCGCGCTCAAGCTGCTCGACCTGGACGACCCGGCGCTGGACGAGATCTCGTTCGGCGACTGGCTGCGCCGCCAGGGCCAGAACGCGGCCACCCTGGCCGCGATGTGGGACCTGGTCGGGGTGGCCACCCTGAACGCCACCGCCGACCAGACCTCGCTGGCGCTGGCTGCGATGGTCTTCAAGACCGGCCTGCTCTCCGACCCCGGCGCCTCCGATATCGGGATGGCCAACGTCCCGCTCGGCGCGATCCACCACGACGCGGCCCGCGCGGAGTTGGAGCGGGCCGGGGTGCGGGTGCTGCTGCGGGCCCGCGCGGTGGAGCTGAAGAGCGCCGAGCAGCACGCGGTCCGCCTCGACGGCGACGAGCTGCTGACCGCCGACACCGTGGTGCTGGCGGGGGCTCAGGAGTCCGCCGCCGCGTTGCTCCCGGCCGGGGCGATCGACCGGCAGGAACGGTTGGCCGAGCTCGGCCACGCGCCGATCCTGAACGTGCACGTGGTCTACGACCGCAAGCTGCTGCGCCGGCCGTTCTTCGCCGCGCTCGGCTCGCCGGTGCAGTGGGTCTTCGACCGTACCCAGCACTCCGGCCTGGCGCGTTCTGGTCCGGGGTTGGCCGGCGCGCAGTACCTGGCGCTGTCGCAGTCCGCCGTGCAGGACGAGATCGAGCTGCCGGTGGCCGAGCTGAGGGCGCGTTACCTGCCCGAGCTGGAGCGACTGCTGCCGGCCGCCAAGGGCGCCGAAGTGCTGGACTTCTTCGTCACCCGGGAGCGGACCGCGACCTTCGCGCCCGCCCCGGGCACCGCCCCGCTCCGGCCGTCCGCCCGGACGAACGTGCCAGGCCTGCTGCTGGCAGGGTCGTGGACCGCCACCGGCTGGCCCGCGACCATGGAGAGCGCCGTGCGCAGCGGCCACGCGGCCGCCGACGCGGCCCTCACCACCGGCCACCGCCCGGTGGACCGGGGCGACGGAAGGTGGCCCCGATGACCTCGGCCCCCGCCAGAACCACTGCACCTACTCGAACCGACGCCGCATCAGACGGGCCGCTCGCCGCGGCCTCATCACCCCAGCAGGGAGAGGGAACGTACGTGGAGTCTCGCACCGGAACCGCCGCCTCCGTCCAGGAGGCACCTGTGCCGGACGCGCTCTCGGTGCCGGAGCTGCTGGCCCGTGGCCGCGAGCTCTGCACCCCGCCGCTGCGTTCGGCGGTGGCCCGGCTGGCCGCGCCGATGGACACGGTGGCCGCGTACCACTTCGGCTGGATCGACCGGGACGGCACCCCGGTGGCGGGGGACGGCGGCAAGGCCGTCCGCCCGGCGCTGGCCCTGCTGTCGGCCGAGGCGGTCGGCGCGCCCGCCGCGGTTGGTGTGCCCGGCGGGGTCTCCGTTGAACTGGTGCACAACTTCTCGCTGTTGCACGATGATCTGATGGACGGTGACGAGACGCGGCGGCACCGGGCGACGGCCTGGACGGTCTTCGGCCCGGCCCAGGCGATCCTGGTCGGCGACGGCCTGGCCGCCCTGGGCACCGAGGTCCTGCTGGACGCCGCCGTCACCGGCGGCGCCTCCGCCGCCGACGCGGCCCGGGCCGTCCGGCTGATCACCACCGCGACCCGCAAGCTGATCGACGGTCAGGCCCAGGACCTCTCGTTCGAGCACCGCGACCTGGTGACGGTCGAGGAGTGCCTGGAGATGGAGGGCGGCAAGACCGGCGCGCTGCTGGCCGCCGCCTCCGCGATCGGCGCGGTGCTGGCCGGCGCGGACGACCGCACCTCCGACGCGCTCCAGCGCTACGGTCACCACCTCGGCCTGGCCTTCCAGGCGGTGGACGACCTGCTCGGCATCTGGGGCGCCACCGAGGTGACCGGAAAGCCGCACTGGGGCGACCTGCGCCAGCGCAAGAAGTCGCTGCCGGTGGCCGCCGCGCTGGCCGAGGGCGGCGCCGCCTCCCGTCGGCTGGCCGCCGAGCTGGCCGACCCGGCCGGCCGGGGCGAGGAGAGCGAGCAGCAGCTCGCCGCCCGCGCCGCGCTGATCGAGCAGGCCGGCGGCCGGTCCTGGACCCAGGACGAGGCCCGCCGCCAGCACAGGACCGCCCTCGCCGCTCTGGACGAGGTGCCGATGGCCGACGAGGTGCGCCAGCGCTTCGTCGCACTCGCCGAATTCGTGGTGGTACGAGAGAGGTGACGTTGAGGTGACAGCAACCGCGGACGGCCGGCTCGACCCTGAGTACGATCCCGAGCCGGCCGCGGTGGGCGAACGCCCGCCGGTACCAGAACGGTTGAACGGCCGTCAGGTGACGGTGGCCCAGGCGGCAGCAGCGGTGCCGCTCGGGTCGAGACGGTGGGAACCCGACGGACCGACTGCGGTAGTACCGTCCGACGATCCCACTCCGGCCGAGGCGCTCACCCGCGCCACCGCCGAGCTGTTGTCACGCCAGAGCCCCGACGGCTGGTGGAAGGGCGACCTGGAGACCAACGTCACCATGGACGCCGAGGACCTGTTACTGCGTCAGTTCCTCGGCATCAGGACCGCCGAGCACACCGAGGCCACTGCCACCTGGATCCGCTCCCAGCAGCGGGAGGACGGCACCTGGTCCACCTTCTACGGCGGCCCCGCCGAGCTCTCCACCACTGTCGAGGCATACGTCGCGCTCAAACTCGCGGGCGACGACCCGAACGCGCCGCACATGCAGGCCGCCGCGCGGCACGTCCGGGCGGCCGGCGGCATCGCGGCCAGCCGGGTGTTCACCCGGATCTGGCTGGCGCTGTTCGGCTGGTGGCCGTGGGACCGGCTGCCGGAGATGCCGCCGGAGATCATCTTCCTGCCCCGTTGGGTGCCGCTGAACATCTACGCGTTCGGCTGCTGGGCCCGGCAGACCATCGTCCCGCTCACCGTGGTCTCGGCCCACCGCCCGGTCCGCCCGGCGCCGTTCGACCTGGACGAGCTGCACGCCGACCCGGCGGACCCGTACCCGGCCAGGCCGCTCCCGCCGCTGAACGGCTGGGACGGCATTTTCGAGCGGCTCGACCTGGCCCTGCACGTCTACCACCGGCACGCCGTCAAACCACTCCGCCGGGTGGCGCTCGCCCAGGCCGGCCGGTGGATCGTCGAACGCCAGGAGGCGGACGGCTGCTGGGGCGGCATCCAGCCCCCCGCGGTCTACTCGCTGATCGCGCTGCACCTGCTCGGCTACGACCTCGAACACCCGGTGATGCGGGCCGGTCTGGCCGCCTTCGACCGGTTCACCGTGCACACCGAGGACGGCGCCCGCTGGCTGGAGGCCTGTCAGTCCCCGGTCTGGGACACCTGCCTGGCCACCATCGCGCTGCGGGACGCGGGCCTGCCCGCCGACCACCCCGCGCTGGTCTCGGCGGTGGACTGGATGCTCGCCGAGGAGATCACCAGGCCCGGCGACTGGGCCGTCCAGCGGCCCCGGCTGGCGCCCGGCGGCTGGGCGTTCGAGTTCGAGAACGACAACTACCCCGACATCGACGACACCGCCGAGGTGGTGCTCGCCCTCCAGCGGGTCGCCCACCCCGACCGGGAGAAGCTCTCGGGCGCGGTGAAACGCGGAGTCGAGTGGAACCTCGGCATGCAGTCCAAGAACGGTGCCTGGGGCGCCTTCGACGTCGACAACACCAGCACCCTGCCGAACAAGCTGCCGTTCTGCGACTTCGGCGAGGTGGTCGACCCGCCCTCCGCCGACGTCACCGCGCACGTGGTGGAGATGCTCGCCGAGACCGGCCTGGCCGACGACCGGCGGACCAGGCGCGGCGTCGACTGGCTGCTGAAGAACCAGGAGGCGGACGGCTCCTGGTTCGGCCGCTGGGGCACCAACTA
Source organism: Kitasatospora sp. P5_F3 (assembly GCF_054049135.1). Taxonomy (NCBI): domain Bacteria; kingdom Bacillati; phylum Actinomycetota; class Actinomycetes; order Kitasatosporales; family Streptomycetaceae; genus Kitasatospora; species Kitasatospora sp. P5_F3. The sequence goes on from NZ_JBFUMY010000028.1 coordinate 85,715, forward strand.
CATCTACGGCACCGGCTCGGTGCTGCCCGCCCTGGTCGCGGCCGGGCTGCCGATCGGGCACCCGGCGATCCGACGCGCCGTCAGCTGGCTGGAGGACCGGCAGAACCCGGACGGCGGCTGGGGCGAGGACATGCGTTCGTACGAGGACCCGGAGCACTGGTCCGGACGTGGCGACTCCACCGCCTCGCAGACCGCCTGGGCCCTGATGGCCCTGCTGTCGGCCGGCGAGGGCCCGGACGGGGCGCGCAGCGAGTCGGTCGAGCGCGGGGTGCAGTGGCTCTGCCGCACCCAGCTGCCCAGCGGCAGCTGGGACGAGCCGCAGTTCACCGGGACGGGCTTCCCGTGGGACTTCTCGATCAACTACCACCTGTACCGGCTGGTCTTCCCGGTCACCGCCCTCGGCCGCTACCTGCACGGCAGCCCGCTGACGGGAGGCCGGACATGAGCGCCGCTCCGAAGCCCGCCGCAGGCGACACCCCTCGCCACTCACCGAAGCCCGCCGCAGGCGAACTCTCCTTCCGTGCCCCCGAGCCCGCTGCAGGCGTCAACGCTCCGCTGCTGGTGGTCTGTGCGCTCGCCCCCGAGGTCTGGGCGCTGCGCGGTGGCGACTGGGCCGAGCCGCCGGTGCTGGTCCGGACCGGGGTCGGGCGGGTCAGGGCCCGGCGCTGCGTCGGGAACCTGCTCTCCCTGGACGGCTACGGGGCGCTGGTGGTGGCCGGCTTCGGTGCGGCGGTGGGGCCGGGCGTCGAGCCCGGCGACATCATCGTGGCCGACGCCGTCCGCAACGGCGAGGGCGAGGAGTGGCCGCTGGAGTCCGCCAAGGCGATGGCCGCCGAACTCACCGCCCGCGGCCTGACCGCCCACATCGGCCCGCACCACACCGCCGACCGCGTGGTGCGGGGTGCGGAGCGCCGCGCCCTGTACGCCACCGGAGCCCGGGCGGTGGACATGGAGGCGGCCGCCGTCCTAGCGGCCCGGGCCGAGCTGCGGCCCGCCCTGCCCACCGCCGTACTGCGGGTGGTGGTCGACACCCCCAGCCGCGAACTGCTCCGCCCCGGCACCCTGCCGGCCGGACTGCACGCCTGGCGCACCCTGCGGATCGCCGTCCCGGCGCTCACCGCCTGGTACCGACAGGCCGTCACCGACCCGATCCATGCTCCACAGTCCTCGACGCTCCCTCAGGAGGCGAGCTAGTCATGGCAATGCCGCTGCGCCAGACCATGCGGGTCAGCACCTACCTCATGCAGCAGAAATTGATCAAGCGGCGGGACAAGTTCCCGCTGATCGTGGAGCTGGAACCGCTGTTCGCCTGCAACCTCGCCTGCGAGGGCTGCGGGAAGATCCAGCACCCGGCCGGGGTGCTCAAGCAGCGGATGCCGGTCGCCCAGGCGGTCGGCGCGGTCCTGGAGTCAGGCGCCCCGATGGTGTCGATCGCAGGCGGCGAACCGCTGATGCACCCGCAGATCGACGAGATCGTCCGCCAGCTGGTGGCCCGCCGCAAGTACGTCTTCCTCTGCACCAACGCGCTGCTGCTGCGCAAGAAGCTGGAGAAGTTCACCCCCTCGCCGTACCTCACCTTCACCGTGCACATCGACGGCCTGCGCGAGCGGCACGACGCCTCGGTGGCCAAGGAGGGCACCTTCGACGAGGCGGTGGAGGCGATCAAGGAGGCCAAGCGGCAGGGCTTCCGGGTCACCACCAACTCGACCTTCTTCAACACCGACACCCCGCAGACCATCATCGAGGTGCTCGACTACCTGAACGACGAGCTGCACGTCGACGAGATGATGATCTCCCCGGCGTTCGCCTACGAGAAGGCCCCCGACCAGGAGCACTTCCTCGGTGTCGAGCAGACCAGGGAGCTGTTCCGGAAGACCTTCGCGGGCGGCAACCGGCGCCGCTGGCGCCTCAACCACAGCCCGCTCTTCCTGGACTTCCTGGAGGGCAAGGTGGACTTCGAGTGCACCGCCTGGGGCATCCCGAACTACTCGCTGTTCGGCTGGCAGCGCCCCTGCTACCTGATGTCGGACGGCTATGTGCCGACCTACCAGGAGCTGATCGAGAAGACCGACTGGGCCAAGTACGGCCGCGGCAAGGACCCGCGCTGCGAGAACTGCATGGCGCACTGCGGGTACGAACCAACCGCCGTACTGGCCACCATGGGCTCGCTCAAGGAGTCCATCCGGGCCGTCAAGGAGACCCTCACCAGCAAGGCCTGAGCCCTGTGGGGCCCCCGCCGGCGGGCCCCCCAACAGGCGCGCCACCGGTGATGACCGCAGGCTGAGTACAGACAGTCATCATCCGGACCGTCATCAGCCAGACCCGAGCCGCGAGGTGAAACCATGTCACTTCTGTCCACCGTCCAGGGGCCCGCCGATCTCCGCAGCCTCTCCCCGGCCGAGCTCGGGCAGTTGGCCGACGAGATCCGCGACTTCCTGGTGGATGCGGTGACCCGGACCGGTGGCCACCTCGGCCCCAACCTGGGGGTGGTCGAGCTGACCATCGCGCTGCACCGGGTCTTCGACTCCCCGTACGACCGGATCCTCTGGGACACCGGGCACCAGGCGTACGTCCACAAGCTGCTCACGGGCCGTCAGGACTTCTCCCGGCTGCGGATGCAGGGCGGCCTGTCCGGCTACCCGTCCCGCGCCGAGTCCGAACACGACGTGATCGAGAACTCGCACGCCTCCACCGCCCTCGGCTACGCCGACGGCCTGGCCAAGGCGCACCAGCTGCTCGGCACCCCCGGCCGGCACACCGTCGCGGTGATCGGCGACGGGGCGCTCACCGGCGGGATGGCCTGGGAGGCGCTGAACAACATCGCCGAGGCGAGCGACCGCCCGCTGGTGATCGTGGTGAACGACAACGAGCGCTCGTACGCGAAGACCATCGGCGGCCTGGCCCACCACCTGGCCACGCTGCGCACCACCCAGGGCTACGAACGCTTCCTGGCGCTCGGCAAGGAGGCGCTGCAGCGCACCCCGCTGGTCGGCCAGCCGCTGTTCGGCGCGCTGCACGGGGCGAAGAAGGGCTTCAAGGACGCGTTCACCCCGCAGGGGATGTTCGAGGACCTCGGCCTCAAGTACCTGGGCCCGATCGACGGCCACGACCTCGGCGCGGTGGAGCAGGCGCTCCGGCAGGCCCGGGGCTTCGGCGGCCCGGTGATCGTGCACTGCCTGACGGTCAAGGGCCGCGGCTACCGCCCGGCCGAGCAGGACGAGGCGGACCGCTTCCACGCGGTCGGCGCGATGGACCCGTACACGTGCCTGCCGGTCTCGCCCTCCGCCGGGGTGTCCTGGACCTCGGCCTTCGGCAGCGAGCTGCTCGCGCTGGGCGCCGAGCGGCCCGACGTGGTGGCGATCACCGCCGCGATGCTCCAGCCGGTCGGGTTGGCCAAGTTCGCCGCCGCGTACCCGGAGCGGACCTTCGACGTCGGCATCGCCGAGCAGCACGCGGTGGCCAGCGCGGCGGGTCTGGCCACCGGTGGGCTGCACCCGGTGGTCGCGGTCTACGCGACCTTCCTGAACCGGGCCTTCGACCAGGTCCTGATGGACGTCGCGCTGCACCGGCTCGGCGTCACCTTCGTGCTCGACCGCGCGGGCGTCACCGGCAACGACGGCGCGTCGCACAACGGCATGTGGGACATGTCGCTGCTCCAGGTGGTCCCCGGCCTGCGGCTGGCCGCCCCGCGCGACGCCGACCAGCTGCGGGCCCAGCTCCGGGAGGCGGTGGACGTCGCCGACGCGCCGACCGTGGTGCGCTTCCCCAAGGGCGACCTCGGCCCCGCCGTCCCCGCGCTGGAGCGGATCGGCGGCGTGGACGTGCTGCAACGGACCGGCCCCGCCCCCGAGATCCTGCTGGTCGCCGTCGGCGCGATGGCCCCCGCCTGCCTGGACGCCGCGGCGCTGCTGCTCGCCGAGGGCTTCACCTGCACCGTGGTCGACCCGCGCTGGGTCAAGCCGGTCGACCCCGCGCTGCCCGAACTCGCCGCCGCCCACGGCCTGGTGGTCACCGTCGAGGACAACGGCCGGGCCGGCGGCGTCGGTTCGGCGATCGCCCAGGCGATGCGGGACGCCGGGGTGGACGTCCCGCTGCGCGATCTCGGCATCCCGCAGGAGTTCCTCAACCACGCCGGGCGGGGAGAGCTGATGGAGGAGATCGGCCTCACCGGCACCGGCGTGGCCGCCCAGACCGCCGTCTTCGCCAAGCACCTGCTACCGAACCGAGGAGCGAACCAGCGCCATGCCGGCTGACCGTCTCGACCTCTCCGCACTGCTCGCCGAACGCGGCGCCGAGCGCTACGAGTTGCAGGCCAAGTACCTCAATCCACAGCTGGCCCGGATGCTGCACACCATCGGGTTCGACAAGTTCTACGAGCGCGCGGAGGGGGCCTACTTCTACGACGCCGAGGGCAACGACTACCTCGACATGCTCGCGGGCTTCGGGATCTTCGCGCTCGGCCGGCACCACCCGGTGGTCCGGGACGCCGTCCGGCAGGTGATGGACCTCGACCTGCCGGACCTGACCCGGTTCGACTGCGCCCCGCTGCCCGGCCTGCTGGCCGAGCAACTGCTGTCGTACACCCCGGGGTTGGACCGGGTGTTCTTCGGCAACAGCGGTACCGAGGCGGTCGAGACGGCACTGAAGTTCGCCCGGTACGCCACCGGTCGGAAGCGGATCCTGTACTGCGACCACGCCTTCCACGGCCTGACGGCCGGTTCGCTCTCGGTCAACGGTGAGGGCGGGTTCCGGAAGGGCTTCGACCCGCTGCTGCCGGACACCGCCATCCCGCTCGGCGACCTCGGCGCGCTGGCCAGGGAGCTGCGGAAGGGCGACGTGGCGGCGCTGATCGTGGAGCCGATCCAGGGCAAGGGTGTGCTCGCCCCGCCGCCCGGCTGGCTGCTCGCGGCCCAGCAACTGCTGCACGAGCACAAGGCGTTGCTGATCTGCGACGAGGTGCAGACCGGCATCGGCCGGACCGGATCGTTCTTCGCCTACCAGCAGGAGGAGGGGGTGCTGCCCGACCTGGTCTGCGCGGCCAAGGCCCTCTCCGGCGGGTACGTCCCGATCGGGGCGACCCTGGGCAAGGGCTGGATCTTCGAGAAGGTGTACTCCTCGATGGACCGGGTGCTGGTGCATTCCGCGAGCTTCGGCTCCAACGCCCAGGCGATGGCGGCCGGGCTGGCCACGTTGCACGTGATGCGCGAGGAGAAGGTGGTCGAGAACGCCCACCGGGTGGGGGAGTTGTTCCGCTCCCGGCTGGCCGGGCTGGTGGAGAAGTACGAGCTGCTGGCCGAGGTGCGGGGCCGGGGCCTGATGATCGGCATCGAGTTCGGCCGGCCGAAGTCTCTGAAACTGCGCACCGGTTGGACCGCCCTCCAGGCAGCACGCAAGGGCCTGTTCGCCCAGATGGTGGTGGTGCCACTGCTCCAGCGCCACCGCATCCTGACCCAGGTCTCGGGCGACCACCTGGAGGTGATCAAGCTGATTCCGCCGCTGATCATCACCGAACGCGAGGTCGACCGCTTCGTCGACGCCTTCACCGACGTGATGGACGACGCCCACCGGGGCAGCGGCCTGATGTGGGACTTCGGCCGCACCCTGGTCAAGCAGGCGGTCGGCAGTCGCTGACCGATCACGGTCCTGGTCATGGTCAGAAGGAGGTCTTGTCCCAGTTACCCGTCACCAGAGCCTGCACCGCCGACTCGAAGCTGTTGCCCACCCGCTGGAGTCCGGCGTCCCCGGCGAGCAGGATGTCGCCGTTCTCGGCCAGCAACACGCAGTCCTCGGTGGAGAACGCGACCCCGACCAGCGCCACGCCCTGGCCGAGGCGCTGTGCGTAGATCCGGATGTTCCTCGGGGTGGCGTGCGTACCCTCGAGGGTCCGTTCGGTCGACGTGGTGATCTCCACGCCGGAATCCCGGAACGGCCACGCCACGGAGAGCTCGCCGTAGGCGGCGAGGAACTCCCGGAGCCGGGAGGTGATTTCGTAACCGTCCTCGGTGTACTGCCGGCAGAGATCCTCGAGATCCACCTGGCCGACCTCGAGACGGACGCCTTCCGGCAGAACCCTCCGGAGCCGCTCGACCTCCGGTCGTTCGGACGCCTCGCTCATCCCTACGCCAATTCGTCGGGCAGAACAACGCCCATCTCGCCCCCCGTGATCGGTACAGATCGAGAGTAAGGACGTGCACCTCTCCTGGACGGTTGCACCACGGCGGCACGCGGAGTCGCCGTACGGGTGGCAGGCCCTGCGGGTGAGGCGGACTGACGGTCACTCAGCGGGCGGAGCGCCTGGTCACAGGGTGGTGAAGAAGCCTCCGAGGAGTCTGGCGTCGGGGCTGTCAGGGTCGAGTTCGCCGACCTCGGCGGCGTACGCCTCGGCGTTGTCCTGCGGCTGGTAGCCGAGGGCGCGGGCGGTGGAAAGGTCCCACCAGGCGCGGGTGTTGGCGCTGATGCCGTTGACGATGGTGTGGCCGACGTCGGGGGCGGTGAGGGCGGCGTGGACGAGGCGGGCGCAGTCGGCGGGGCTGAGCCAGGTGGCGAGCATGCGGGCGGAGTGGGGCTTGGGGAAGCAGGAGCCGATGCGGATGGAGACGGTCTCGATGCCGTGCTTGTCGGCGTAGAGGGAGGCCAGGCCCTCGCCGAAGACCTTGGAGAGGCCGTAGTAGGTGTCGGGGCGGGTGGGGGTGTCGGAGCCGATCGGTTCGCCGGTGAGGGGGGTGTAGCCGACGGCGTGGTTGCTGCTGGCGAAGACGATCCGCTTGACGCCCTCCTGGCGGGCGGCTTCGTAGAGTTCGTACGTGCCCTGGATGTTGGCGCCGAGGATGTTGGCGAAGCTGTCCTCCAGCGAGATGCCGCCGAGGTGGACCACAGCGTCGACGCCCCGGACGGCCTCGCGGACGGCGGCGGTGTTCTGGAGGTCGAAGGTCAGGCCGCCCTCGACCGGGCGGAGGTCGGCGAGACGGAGGGCGTGGCCGTGCGGCGGCAGCAGCTCGCGTAGCAGCGTGCCGACGCCGCCGGCCGCACCGGTGAGCAGGACGTGCATGGTCAACTCCTCTGTACGGTGTGGGCCTTGATGTAGTCGAGGTCGAAGTCGTCGCCGAGGCCGGGGCGGTCGGGGAACGTGACGATGCCCTGGTGGTCGATGGCGTCGACGATCGAGTGCAGGTGCGGCGGCACCTCGTCGAAGTCGAAGTGCGGGTGCAGCAGGCCGCGTTCGTACCAGCGGCCGTTGGTGGTGGCGCCGAGCAGGGCGAGGTTGCCGGAGCCGTTGCCGTGCACCTCGCAGTCCAGATTGAACGCCTCGGCCAGGTGCAGGGTGCGCACGGCCGGGGTGATGCCGCCGACGTCGGTGGCGCCGGTGCGCAGGATGTCGCAGGCGCCGGAGGTGATCCATTCGGCCCGGGTGAAGTTCTTGCCCCAGGCGGTCTCGGGGCCGATCACCGCGATGTCCAGCTGGTCGGCGAGCCAGCGGTAGGAGGAGACGGAAGCCTCCTCCATCGGCTCCTCGAACCAGTAGTAGTCCAACTCCTGGAGCGCCCGGCCGAGTTTGAGCGCTTCGGTGCGGGAGTACCAGTGGTTGGCGTCCAGCATCAGTTCGACGTGCGGGCCGACGGCGTCCCGGACGGCGGTGCAGGCCGCGATGTCCAGCTCCACCGAGGGGGCGCCCGCGACCGGCGGCATCCAGGTGTGCAGCTTGATCGCCCGGTAGCCCCGGTCGACCAACTGCACGGCGAACGCCGCGAAGTCGGCCGGGGTGGCCAGGCCACCGGGGATCTGGTCCCCGCACATGGTGGAGGCGTACGCGGGGATCTCCCGGCGGGCGCCGCCGAGCAGCTTCCAGACCGGTAGGCCGAGCCGCTGCCCGGCCAGGTCCCAGAGCGCCAGGTCCACGAAGCCGAGCGCACGGTCGGTCAGCCCGCCGTGCGCGCCGCGCTGCTTGCGGGCGAGCGAGGTCCAGAGCCGTTCGCGCTCCAGCGGATCCTGGCCGAGCAGGGCGGGGCGGACGTACTTGTCCAGCATGTGCGGACGCAGGTGGTCCGGCTGGACCAACACGCGGCCTGACGCCCCGTCGGTGTCGGTGACGGTGAGCATCGCCTCCTGGACCTCGTGCGGTTCCGAGGGATGGCGGTGTCCGTGCGAGTCGACGGAGGTCTTGGCGACGGTGGTGAAGACCGAGACCTCGACGCGCTCGATCACGGCGGTCACTTGTTCTTCGCCTGGTAGTCGGCCTGGGCCTTGGTGAAGGCGTCGGCGACGGACTTGGCGAAGTCGGCGGCGGAGGTCTTGCCGAGCAGGACCTCCTGGAAGTTCGGCTCGGCGTCGGTCTTGGTGATCTTCGAGTACTGCGGCAGGTAGACCGGGGGCTGGACCAGCTTGGTGGCGGCCGAGTTGAGCGAGTCGCCGGCCTGCTTGGTGATGCCGGAGCCGGTGTACCACTCGTCGGCGTACGCCTCGGTGTTGGCGGGGATCTGGCCGACGTTCTGGTTCCAGTAGCTGTTGGCCTCGTGGGAGTCGAGGAACTCGATGAGCTTCCAGGCGGCGTCCTTGTTCTTGCTGTTCTTGAACAACGAGAACCCGTCGACGGGGTTGGCCAGCACCGAGGTGCCGTCCGGCCCGGCCGGGAGCAGGAAGCCGGCCACCTTGTCGCCCAGCGCGGTCTTCACATCCCGGGTGGAGCCCAGGTTGTGATGGACCATCATCACCTGGTTGGCCTGGAACTGGGCGAGCATCTGCGGGTAGGCGTTGGAGACGTCCGCTTCGGGGGTGGTGGCCTTGTACTGGGCGGCGATCTTCTCGATCAGCGCGATGTTCTTCGGGTCGTCGACGGTGGACCTGCCGGCGGCGTCGAACATCGTGGTCAGCCCGGAGTAGGCGTACGCCTCGGACAGCACCTGGAAGCCCGAGCCGGAGCCGCCGCGGATGGTGAAGCCGTACTGGTTCTTGCTCTTGTCGGTCAACTTGGCTGCTGTCGCGAAGAGTTCGTCCCAGGTCGTGGGCGTGGCGAGGCCCGCCTCCTTGAACTTGTCCGCGCGGTACCAGATCACGTCCTGGTTGCCGGAGGAGGGCAGTTGGAACAGCCCCTTGCCGCCGCTCGCGCTCTTGGATATCTCCAGGAAGTTCGCCGAGACCTTCCCGTTCAGCGCGCTCTTGGCGTACAGCTCGTCCAGCGGGGCGAGCGCCTTCTGCGCGGTGAGCGAGGCGAGCAGTGCGGTGGTGACGCCGCCGACGTCCGGGGTGGAGTTGGAGGCGATCGCGGTGTTGTACTTCTCCGCCACCTCGGCGCTGGTGACGCCGACGTACTTGACCGTGATGGTGGGGTTGGCCTTCTCGAAGTCGGCGATCAGCTTCTGGTACAGGGGTGTCCTGGCCGGTCCGGCGTTGTTGTCCCAGAACGTGACGGTGGTCCTGCCACCCGCGTCGGAGGAACTGCCGGAGGAGCCACAGGCGGTGAGCAGGCCGAGCGCGGCGAGCGCAGCGGCGGTGGTGCGCAGGGAGCGGGACATGGGTGGGGTCCTGTTCTCGTGTGGGGGAGGGCAGTTCAGCCCTTTACGGCGCCGGCGCTCATGCCCTGCACCAGGTACTTCTGGACGAAGGCGAAGACCAGGACGACGGGCACGGCGGCGACCACGCCACCGGCGGCCAGGGCGCCGAAGTCGACGGTGTTCTCCCCGATGGTGGTCTGCAGGCCGACCGGGACGGTCTGCAGCTCGGGGTCGTTGAGGAACATCAGTGCGAAGAGGAAGTTGTTCCAGCTGCCGATGAAGGCGAACGAGCCGACGGCGACGATCCCGGGCCGCAGCAGCGGGAGGACGACGGCCAGGAAGGCGCGGATGCGTCCGCAGCCGTCCACCATCGCGGACTCCTCGAGCTCGACCGGGACGTTCCGCACGAAGCCGCTCATCAGGATCATCGCGAGCGGGAGTTGGAAGGTGGTCTCGGCGATGATCAGACTCCAGCGGGAGTTGATCAGGTCGAAGGTCTGGAAGATGTTGAAGAGCGGGATCAGCATCATCGCGCCCGGTACGAACTGGGTGCAGAGCAGCGCGAGCAGGAAGGCCCGCTGCCCCCGGAACCTGAACCGGGCCAGCGCGTAGCCGCCCATCAGGGCGAAGAAGGTGACGAACACCAGGGTGAGCAGGGCGATCCAGACGCTGTTCTGGAAGTAGACCCGGAAGCCCATGCCGTTCCAGACCGTCTCGAAGTGCTCGAAGGTCAGCGGCCAGGGCAGCAGCGAGGTGGAGCCGGCCGGGCGGAGCGCGAAGAGCAGCATCCAGTAGAACGGCACCACGGTGAAGACCAGGTACAGCGCGAGCGGCAGGAAGAGTCGGAGCACCCGGTTCACGTCGCACGTCCGAACTTGCTGAGCCGCAGATAGAGGATCGAGCAGAACAGCAGGATCACGAAGGCCGCCGTGGTGAGCGCCGACCCGTAGCCGAAGTCGTAGGACTTGCGGGCTAGTTGGGCCACGTACAGCGGGAGGCTGGTGGTCGCGCCGGCCGGGCCGCCGTTGGTCAGGGTGTACAGCAGGTCGACGTTGTTGAACTCCCAGACCGAGCGCAGCAGGGTGGCCAGCACGATCGCGTCCCGCAGGTGCGGCAGGGTGACGTGGAAGAAGGTGCGGACCCGCCCGGCGCCGTCCATCGAGGCCGCCTCGTACAGCTCCTTGGGCACCGACTGGAGATCGGCCAGGATGAGGATGGCGAAGAACGGTACGCCGCGCCAGAGTTCGGCCACCACGGCGGCGCCGAAGACAGTGTCGGGGTTGCCCAGTACCGAGGTGCCCGCGCTGCCGACGCCGAGTTCGGCGAGGTAGTGGAAGACGCCGGTGGCCGGGTTGTAGAGCAGCATCCAGATGCTGGTGGTCAGCACGCCGGAGACGGCCCAGGGGGAGAAGACCAGCGCGCGGGCGACCGCCCGGCCGACGAAGGTCTCGTTCACGATCAGCGCGAGGGCCAGGCCGAGCAGGAGTTGGAGCAGCACCTCGGCGAAGACCCACTTGGCGGAGAAGGCCAGGCTGCTCCAGAACTGCTCGTCGCCGAACATCCGTTGGAAGTTGGCCAGGCCGACGAAGGCGTCGTCGTAGGGCTCGTTCACCACGTGGTGCTGGAGCGCGTAGTAGAGGACGCTGCCGACCGGGAAGACCAGGAAGGTGGAGAGCAGCAGCAGCGTCGGGGAGATCAGCGCGTACGGCGTCAGCGCCCGGCGCAGCCGGTGGCCGCGGGCAGGGGGTGGGGCGGCGAGAGCCATCGGTTAGCTCGCCTCCTCTCGGAAACGTGGGGGAGCGATGGCGACTCACGGCGACACGCACATGGACGCTGTTCACATTCGTGGACACCCTAGGGAGACGTTGACGGGTCGTCAACCCTCTGTGTGGCCATACAGCGTTCACAGATGTGGACTGCGGTCAGAATGCTGTATAACGCTGGAACATCCACCCCCGCGCCTCGCTAGGAGCGATCCGCCATGCCTGCTCTCGTCGACCGCCTCGACGGTCTGCTGTTCTTCCCCGTCACCGCCTTCGCCCCCGACGGTGCTCTGGACCTGACCACCTTCCGCGCGCACGTCAGGGCCCGGATCGACGACGGGGCCGCCGCCGTCTTCGCCGCCTGCGGCACCGGCGAGTACCACGCGCTCGGCCTCGACGAGTACGAGGCTGTCATCGCCGCAGCCGTCGAGGAAACCGCCGGAGCCGTGCCCGTGGTGGCCGGTATCGGCCACGGCACCGCGCTGGCCCTGGAGTTCGTCCGGCGGGCCGAGCGGGCCGGCGCGGACGGCCTGCTGGCGCTGCCGCCGTACCTGGTCAAGCCCTCGCAGGCGGGACTGCTGCGGCACTACACCGAACTGGCCGAGGCGACCCGGCTGGAGCTCATCGTCTATGCCCGGGACAACGCCGTGCTCGACCCGGAGACCGTGGTCCGGCTCGCCGAACTCCCCAACGTGGTGGGCTACAAGGACGGCATCGGCGACCTGGACCGGATGCAACGGATCGTCAGCGCCGTTCGCACCGCGCACCCGGACATGCCGTTCCGCTACTTCAACGGCCTGCCCACCGCCGAGCTCACCGGCCTCGCGTACCGGGGCATCGGCGTCACCCTGTACTCCTCCGCCGTGTTCTGCTTCGCGCCCGACCTCGCGCTCGCCTTCCACGCCGCGCTGAACAGCGGCGACGACGAGACCGCCAACCGCCTGCTGGACGGCTTCTTCGGTCCGCTGGTCGAGCTCCGCAACCTGGGCTCCGGCTACGCGGTCTCGCTGGTCAAGGCCGGGGTCCGACTGGACGGCCTGGACGTCGGCCAGGTCCGCTCCCCGCTCACCGAGCCCGCCGCCGAGCACGTCTCCCAGCTGGCCGAACTGATCAAGCACGGCCGCTCGCTGCTCTGACCGACTCCCCGTCGGCGCCGGCCCGCCCGCSGGGCGCCCCCTCACCCTGGAGCACTGCCGTGCGGACCTCCGCCTTCCTCTACCCCTGGGATGTCGTCGGCGACCCGGACGCCGCGCCCCGTCTCGCCGATCTGGGCCTGGACCAGATCACGCTGGCCTCGGCCTATCACTCCACCCGGGCGCTGACCCCGCGTCACCCCAGCCGGCGGATCGTCACCGCCCGGCACTCCGCCGTCTACTACCCGCCCGGCCATTGGCACGGGCTCAGCCCGTACCCGCAGAGCTGGCTCGACTCACCGGACCCGTTCGGCGAGGCCTGCGTCGCGCTGCTCGCCGCCGGCCTGGACGTGCACTCCTGGGTGGTGCTCGCCCACAACTCCCGGCTGGGGGAGGAGAATCCGCGGTGCTCCGTGCTGAACGCCTACGGCGAGCGCTACGCCTGGGCGCTCTGCATCGCGCAGCCCGAGGTGGTCGAGTACGGCGCGGCGCTCGCTGCCGAAGCCGCCGTCCGGCCCGGGGCGAGCGGCGTCGAGCTGGAGTCCTGCGGCTGGTACGGATTGGCGCACCTGCACGCCCACGACAAGATCGGCGGCGTACTGCTGGGCCCGGTCGGGCAGTTGCTGATGTCGCTCTGCTTCTGCCCGTCCTGCTCGGCTGTCTGCCCGCCCGAGCTCCGCCCAGCAGTGCTGGCCGCCCTGGCTCCGCTCTGGCGGGGCGCACCGGACCCGGCCTCGCTCTCAGCGGCTCTCGGCCCCGACCTGGCGGCTGTCACCCTGACCCACCGCTCCACCGCCGCCCGGCAGTTCCAGCTCGCCGCGATCACCGCCGTCCGCGCCGCTGCCCCACCTGGCTTCCGTATCCTCCTGCACGCCGACCCCACCCCGCACCACTACGGCCCCAACCCGGGCGTCGACGTGGACTGGCTGCTCGGTCACGCCGACGGTCTGGTGATCCCCGCCCCGCTGCTACCCGCCGCCGCCACCCCGCACCGCCGTCCTGGCACCGTCCTCGCCGCCAACCTCGGCATCGTGGCGGGCATGGGCGGCGCCTCACCAGTCGCTGTGCCCGAAGCAGACGAACTCCGCCTCTACCACGCCGGGTTGGCCTCGGATGCGGACCTGGCCGCGCTGGGGCGGCTGCTCAACCCCTGACCGGCCCGAGGTCGCGGGGGTCCGTGTTGGCGCCGCAGAGGATGACGGCGACCGTCTCGTCCGGGTCCGGGACGTAGGCCGAGGTGGTGAGGGCCGCCAGGGCGGTGGCTGCCGCGTGTTCGGTCGCGAGGCGGTGGTCGGCCCAGAGGGTCTGGCGGGCGGTGGTGATGGCGAGGTCGGGGACCAGGACGGAGTGGACGTCCGGGTGCTGGGCGGCGGCCAGGGCGGTGCGGGAGACGCGGCGGGCGCCGAGGGAGTCGGCGGCGACGGAGTCGACCGGGACGTCCACCGGGTGGCCTGCGGCGAGGGCGGCGTTGAGGGCGCGGCAGTTCTCGGGTTCGACGGCGACCACGCGGAGGCCGTGGTGGCGGGCGGCGGTGGCCACACCCGCGAACAGGCCGCCGCCGCCGACCGAGAGGACGACGGTGTCGAGGGCTGGGATCTGACGGTGGATCTCGTCGAGCAGGGTGCCCGCGCCGGCCGCGATCAGGGGGTGGTCGTAGGCGTGTGAGGCGAGGGCGCCGGAATCGGCGGCGAAGGAGGCGCAGGCGGCCAGGGCTTCGGCGTACTCGGTGCCGACCAGGCGGACGTCCGCGTCGTACGAGCGGAGCTTGGCGACCTTGACCGGCGGAGCGGTCTCGGGGAGGAAGACGGTGGCGGGCACACCCTGCTGCCGGGCGGCCCAGGCGCAGGCGAGGCCCGCGTTGCCGCCGGAGGCGATGGTGACGCCGGCGGGCGGGAGGGTGCCGGCCTCGCGGTGGGCGGCGAGGAAGTTCTGCGCGCCTCGGGCCTTGAAGGAGCCGGTGTGCTGGAGCTGCTCGAGGGCGAACCAGAGCCGGTCCCCGGCGGGAGCGACCGGGACAGGGCGGACCCGGCCTTCGATCCGGTGGGCGGCGGCCTTGACGTCGTCGTAGCTGAGGAGATCCACTCGGCGAGCCTACTGAACTGGGGCACGAACGGGTTCGGCGGCAGCACAGCTGCGCCTGGATCAGCGGGGGATGTCGGCGTCAGGCGTCGAGGGTCGGCTGTGCGGGGTGCTCCAGCTGGCGAGGAGGTTGAGGGCGTCGGCGTCGCGGCTGCCGGGCGGGACGCTGCACAGGATGAGGTAGAGACCGTCGTCGGCGGTGAGCTGGGTGGTCTCGTAGGTGAAGGTGAGTTCGCCGACGAGAGGGTGGTTGATGCGTTTCGCGCCGGCGCGGTGCTGCCTCACGTCGTGGCGGGCCCAGCGTTGGCGGAAGGTGTCGCCGCGGGTGGAGAGTTCGCCGATCAGGTCGGACAGGGCCTTGTCGTAGGGGTTGCGGCCGACTTCGGCGCGCAGGGTGGCGACGTTCTGGTCGGCGACGGCGTCCCAGTCGGGGTAGAACGCGGGGGCGGCGGGATCGAGGAAGGTGAAGCGGGCGGCGTTGGCCGGGCGGGCGGGGCTGTCGAAGACCGGGGCGAACAGGGCGCGGGCGAGGGTGTTGCCGGTCAGCAGGTCCAGACGGGCATTGCGGATGTAGGCGGGAACACCGCCGATGGTCTCCACCAGGTTCCGCAGGCCGGGGCGGACAGGCTGCCGGGTGGGGCGGAGCACGGTGCCGGCGGCGTTGGCGGCGCGCACGAGGTCGAAGAGGTGGGCACGTTCGGCGTCGTCGAGCAGCAGGGCGCGGGCGATGGCGTCGAGAACCGCGTCGGTGGCGCCGCGGGCGTCACCGCGCTCCAGGCGGGTGTAGTAGGGGACGCTGACGCCGGCGAGCTGGGCGACCTCCTCGCGGCGCAGGCCGGGCACGCGGCGCGCGCCGGAGAGCGGGGAGAGGGTGAGGCCGGCCTGCTCGGGGGTGACGCGGGTGCGGCGGGTGGTGAGGAAGTCGCGGATCTCGCTGCGTCGGTCCATGCTCCGACCCTACGGCCGGTCACCTCGTGGAACACCGGCGTGGGGGACCTCGTCAGGGTCTGCTTGACGGTCCCGGTGACACGCTGGGCGGTGTTGGCTGGAGGACATGCCACACCAGCCCGTTCTCTCGTAGGAGCCCCCCGTGCAGCACATCACCCTCGACAACGGCGTCCGGATGCCCGTCCTCGGCTTCGGCGTCTACCAGATCCCCGCCGACGACACCGAGCGGGCCGTGACCGACGCCCTGGCCGCCGGCTACCGCCTCCTCGACACCGCCGCCGCGTACGGCAACGAGGAAGCCGTCGGCCGGGCCGTCAAGAACAGCGGCATCCCCCGTGCGGACCTGTTCGTCACCACCAAGCTGTGGGTCCAGGACGCCCCCGCCCAGGACAACACCCGCCGCGCCCTCGAGACGTCCCTGACCAAGCTCGGCCTGGACCACGTCGACCTGTACCTGATGCACCAGCCCTACGGCGACGTCTACGGCCAGTGGCGCGCCGTGGAGACCGCCAACCGCGAGGGCCTGGCCAAGGCGATCGGCGTCGCCAACTTCTATCCCGACCGCCTTCTCGACCTGATCATCAACAACGAGATCACCCCGGCGGTCAACCAGATCGAGACCCACCCCTTCTTCCAGCGCGTCCCCGACCACACCCTGATGCGCGAGCACGGCGTCCAGCACCAGGCCTGGGGCGGCTTCGCCGAAGGCAAGAACAACCTGTTCACCCACCCCGTCCTCAGCAAGATCGGTGACGCCCATGGCAAGTCCGTGGCCCAGGTCGTGCTCCGCTGGCTGATCCAGCGCGACATCGTCACCATCCCCAAGTCGGTCAGCCCCGACCGGATGGCGCAGAACATCGACGTCTTCGACTTCGAGCTCGACCCCGACCAGATGTCCGACATCGCCGCCCTCGACACCGGTGCGACCCTCTTCTTCGACCACCGCGACCCCGAGATGGTCGCCTGGCTCAGCAAGCGCCGCCTGGACAACTGAGCACGGACAAGGGAACACCAGCCTCGCGCCGGACGGCGGGCCAGTCGAGCCGGTCGTCGGCCACCGGATCGTCCGGGCGGCGGAGGCTGCCGGGCGGGAGCAGCCGTCGGCGGTGCAGTTCGGTGGCGACCAGGCGGGCCACCTCGATGGCGCCGTGCGCCTGGAAGTGGGTGTTGTCGCTGACTCCGGCCGGGTAGTTGGGGTGGGTACCGGGCGGGAGCCAGAGGAAGTGCTGCTTGGTGGCCTCTGCGCCGAGCTGCTCCCAGCGCGCCAGGCTGAGGGCGGTCAGGTCGATCAGCGGTACGTGCTCACGGGCGGCCAACTCCCGCATCGCCTGCGGGTACTGGCCGAGCGAGGCGTACGCGTGGCCGTCGGCGTCGAAGCGGCGCCGTTCGACCGAGGTGACCAGGATCGGCAGGGCGCCGCGTCGGCGGGCGCCGTCCAGGTAGCGCAGCAGGTACTCCTGGTAGGTGGTGAACGGGTCCGTTCCGCGGGCCGGGTCGGTGATCTTCTGGTCGTTGTGGCCGAAGGAGACCAGCAGCCGGTCGCCGGGCCGAAGGTCCGTCAGGATGCCGTCCAGCAGGCCGAGATCGGCGAAGCTCTTCGAGCTGGCCCCGGACAGCGCCCGGTCGTCCACCCGGAGCCGGGAGTTGGCGAAGACCGGCAGGGCCTGGCCCCAACCGGCCCGGGGCGCCTCGGTGGTGCGGTACACCGAGGCGGTGGAGTCCCCGGCCACGTACAGCGTGGTCCGAGTGGCGGCGGAGGCCGAGGGCGCGCCGAGGGCGGCGACCAGCGGGGCGGCCAGGGCCGCGCGGCGGGTGAGTCGGGGCATCGTCATTTCCAGGGCTGCCAGGCGTCGGAACCGGTCAGGTACGTCTCGCGGGTGTGCGCGGCGGCCTGGGTGGCGGTCAGCTGCGGGCGGTTGGCGGGGACGGTGACGACCGCGCCCGGGCCGGTGTTGGCGTACTCGGCGAAGCGCTGGTTCTGCCACGGGTAGGAGGCGGACATGTTGGCGTACGGGGCACCGGCGTTGATGCCCGCGCCGATGGTGCTCCGGCGGACCGTCAGCATCGGTCGGGCGGTGGTGTCACTGCTCGGCACCCATGGACGGGCCACGCAGTAGGCGGCCGTGGGGGCGGTGCTGGTGAAGGTGCACCCGGTGGCCAGGAAGCCGCGCGGGTTGGCCACGGCGGTGCTGGGGGCGAACACGAAGCCCTGCGGGGTGAAGGCCACCGCCCGGGCCAGGGTGCGCAGTTCGCAGCCGTCGAGGACGGCGGTGGCCCGGCCGAAGACGAAGTCGACGTCTCCCTCGACATAGCACTGCCGGTAGTACTGCCGGGCGAAGACGCCAAGGCCGGCGGAGTCCGCGTACAGGGTGTCCTGGTGGCCGAGGAAGCGGCAGCGGTGGAACGCCGACCGGTCGCCGACCGCCTTGACCGCGACGGCCTGGGTGCCGGTGAACTCCGGGTGGTCGGCGCGCAGCCAGTCGTTGGCGAAGGTGACGTCCCGGGCGGTGAACCCGTCCGCGAGCAGGGTGACGGTGGCACTGCCGGAAGTGCCGTAGGTGCCGCCGCCGGGTTTGGCGGTGCCGGCGGCGTTGTTGTAGACGATCACCACGTCGGTGGCCCTGGCGGTGCCGCCGAGCAGGGTGAGGTACCGGCGGTCGGCGGTGACCAGCACGGTCTCCCGGTACGTCCCGGCGGCCAGCACGACGGTCCAGCCGGTGGCGGAGGCGGTGCCGGTGGGAGTGGCGGAGACGGCGGCCTGGACCGTGCGATGGTCGCCGGTGCCGGCCGGATCGACGTACAGGGTACGGGAGTTGAGCCGGGCGGTGGGGCTGCCGTAGCTGCCCCACTTCCCGGCGGCACGGGCCGGGCCGGCGCTGCTGCCGACCAGCAGGGCGGCCGAAGTGAGCAGGAAGGAACGACGGGTGGGCATGCGGCTCTCCTGGAAGAGGGCGCCGGCGCGGTGGGGGCGCGCGCCGGGGCCGTGCGGGAGGGAGGGTCAGATCCTGCCGACGCCGGCGGCGGCGGTCACGGCGGCGGGCACGGCCGAGGCGGTGTGCACGGTGAGCCGCAGCGACGGCGTCCAGCCCGCCGAGGTGCCCAGCGTGCTGCTGGAGTGGGCGGCGTTGTAGGCGGCGATCAGGTCGGTGGTGGTGCCGTTCACCGAGTTGTTGTTCGCGGTCAGTGCGGTGCCGCTGAGCTTGCTCAGCACCGAGGAGGCCGCGACGCCGGAGGGCAGCTTGAAGTAGTTGTACTGGGCCACGACGGCCGAGCTCTTGCCGACGCCGAGGCTGTACCCGTAGTTGCCCGCGGTGGGCACGAAGTAGTTGTTGTAGACGTCGACCTGGCCGAACCGCACCCGGGGCGCGCGCTCCACGGTGTTCTGCCAGAGGTTGTGGTGGAAGGTGACCCGGAGCTTGCCGGTGTCCACCGTGGAGCTGTCGCTGTTGCCCACCAGGATGGTCTTGTCGTGGTCCTTGAAGATGTTCCAGGAGGCGGTGACGTAGTCGGCGCCCTTCACCACGTCGAGCTGGCCGTCGTGCACCTGGTAGGACCGGCCGAAGTACTTCGGCTGGTTGGCGTCGACGTTGGCACCGTCGGTGAAGGTGTTGTGGTCGACCCAGACGTGGGTGGCGTTGTAGGCGACCAGGCTGTCGTACATCGAGTTCCAGTTGCCGGTGGAGCCGTCGGTCGGGTCCCACTGCGGGAAGCAGTCGGCGGCGTCCTCGAAGGTGACGTTCCGGATGATCACGTTGTCCACGTTCTTCACCACCAGCCCGCCACCGAGCAGCTTGCCGCCGTTGATCCCGACGACGGTGGTGTTGGCGCCGACGTTGATCTGCACCCTGGCGGCCTGGGCCTTCTGCGAGGCGACCCGGGCGTCCTCCTGGGTGCCGGACGGCACCTTGGAGGTGCCCCAGACCGCCGGGTCGTACGCGGCCAGGTACTTGGCCAGGGTGTAGCCGCCGGTCTGGTAGGCGGAGCAGGCCAGGTGGGAGTTGGAGTCGTTCACGTTCAGGTCGATGGTGCCGGAGATCTGGATGATCTTCGCGGTGGCGTTGGAGCCGTTGCTCGAGTTGCTGCCGCCGAGCGCGGCGACCAGCTGGGCCCGGGTGGTGACCGTGACGGTGTGGGCGGCGTCGGCCTTGCTGCCGCCGGTGGTCCCGGTGGTGGCCGAGCCCCAACCGTCCTTCGCGGTCAGGACGGTGTGCGCGACATCGGCTGCGGCGGCCGGAGTGACGGTGGCACAGGTGGCGCCGAGCAGGGCGGCGGTGCAGGCGAGCAGGGCGGTGCGGCGGGGAACGCGCATGGCGAAACTCCTCGGACGTGACGTCGGGTGGGGAGGAGAATGCGAGGGCGATACGCTCCGACTGGGTTCAAGGACATGAACCACGGTCGCATCCATGGCCGGGACGATAGGCAGCCCGGACGCCCGCGGTCAAGAGGCCGGGCGGGGCCGGAAACGGCAGAGCCCCGCACCGAAGTGCGGGGCCCGGACGGAAATTGACGGCGAGTCAGAGGTGCCGGGTGGCCAGCGTCAGCCGGTCCCGGGCGTCGAACAGGGCCTCCCGGATCTGCTCCTCCCGGCCCGGCGTCAGCCGTGCCACCGGCACCGACACGCTCACCGCGTCCCGGGCCGGGGTCCGGTACGGCACCGCGACGCCGAAGCAGCGCAGCCCGAGGGTGTTCTCCTCGCGGTCCACCGCGTAGCCGCGCTCGCGGATCTCGTGCAGCTCGGCGATCAGCTGCTCCCGGTCGGTGTGGGTGTGCTCGGTGATCGGCTCCAGCTCGGCGGGCAGCAGCTGCCTGATCCGCTCGTCCGGGTGGGTGGCCAGCAGCGCCTTGCCGTGCGAGGTGCAGTAGGCGGGCAGCCGCCGCCCGATCCGGGTGAACGGCCGCAGGCTGTGCTGGGACTGACGGGTCGCCAGGTAGACCACGCTGGCGCCGTCCAGGCGGGCCAGGTGGATGGTCTCCCCGGTGTCCTCGGCCAGTCGGTCCAGGGCCGGCCTGGCCAGCGCCACCACCTCGTCGCCGTCGATGTAGGAGCTGCCCACCAGCAGGGCCCGCACCCCGATCCCGTACCGGGTGCCGGTGCCGTCGGTCTCCACCCAGCCGAGCTCGACCAGGGTCCGCAGCAGCATGTACAGGCTGCTCTTCGGGTAGCCGGTCTGCTCCTGCACCTCGGCCAGGCTGTGCATGCCGGGGCGGCCGGCGAAGTACTCCAGCAGCTCGACGGTGCGGACCGCCGACTTGACCTGTGCGCCGCCGCCGGGGCCGGAGTTGGCCGTCGAATCCATGCGTGCTTGACCCCTTCTGTCGCGCGGCGTAGCGTTCCGCGAGGTTCAACCATTCGTACGGTGTTCAGCATACTGAACAGACCCGGGCTGTGGGAGGCCGGGCGCCGCAGTTCCGGCGGACGCCGCCCGACCGGTGGCCCGGCCGAGGAGGCCCGCGCAGTGCTGTCAGATACCCGTCGCCCCGTCCACACCTCCGACCCCAGGACCGGCGAGCCCGGAGCAGCGGTGGCCGTCGAGTCGGGCCCCGAGCAGGTCGACCGGGCGGTACGCGCTGCCGCTGCTGCCGCCCCCGCGCTGGCCGACCGCGCCGTCCGGGCCGCCCTGCTGCGC
>NZ_JBFUMY010000029.1:0-64221 GCF_054049135.1 Kitasatospora sp. P5_F3
CCACCAAACGGTGAGGCCGGGGATGTCAACATATCTGGCGTTGACTTTTGGCACGCTGTTGAGTTCTCAAGGAACGGACACTTCCTTCGAGCCGCTTATCAGGCGGACCCTCCGGGCGCTTCGTTCTTTCGTGTTCCGAGCTTATCAGAYGTTTTCCGCTCCGTTTTCCGGAGTTTCACTCACCGACTCGCTCTTTCCTTCGGCCTTTCGGCGCTTCCGACTCTACCAGGTTTCCCTGGCCTGCCGTTCCGCGCTTCCGGAKCCTCAAGAAGCTTGTGTCGYAACCGACCTGACGGCCTGTCCGACGTTTCAAACCTTAGCCGATCCCCGCTTCACAAAGCGAATCCGGCCGCAATCCCCGAAATGCGCACATGCCAATTCGCACTGGGTCGCGACAAGGCACGAACCAGCCACAGAAGTGGAGAAGTGGTGTTTCAGGAGATCGGCTACCTCGGGAACGTCCGTGCAGAGCGCGCGTCCGTTTCTCCCAGTCAGGCAGCTCGAAGAACTCTAGACCTCTGCAGGCCCCACGTCAACACCACGCAGGTCAGCCCCCAGCTGGAAGGCCAGCACCGCGACGTCGTCGTAGTGGTCCGAGCTGACGCCCATGGCGCGCAGCAGCCGCGAGCAGATCACGTCGGGGGTGCCGACGGCGCCGGCCAGGGTGTGGGCGAGCTGGTCGATGCCCTGGTCGATGTCCTCGTCCCGGCGTTCGACCAGGCCGTCCGTGTAGAGGACGCCGGTGGTGCCGGGGAGCAGGCGGAGGGTGTGGGAGAGGTGGGTGCCGCCGCCGGTGCCGAGCGGGGGGCCGTTCTGTTCCTCGCCGCGCAGGACGGTGCCGTCGGGGCAGCGGAGCAGGAGGGGGAGGTGGCCGGCCGAGGCGTAGACCAGGGTGCTGGGGGCCGGGTCCCAGACGGCGTAGGTGCAGGTGGCGATCTGGTTGGCGTCGATCTCCATGGCGAGGCCGTCGAGCAGGGTCATCACCTCGTGCGGCGGGAGGTCGAGGCGGGCGTACGCCCGGACCGCCGTGCGGAGCTGGCCCATCACGGCGGCGGCGCGCAGGCCGCGGCCCATCACGTCGCCGATCACCAGGGCGGTCCGGCCGCCGCCGAGGCCGATGACGTCGTACCAGTCGCCGCCGACCGCGGCCTCGGCGCCGCCGGGCTGGTAGGTGGCGGCGACGGTCAGGCCGTCGGGCTGTTCGAGTTTCTGTGGAAGCAGGCTGCGCTGGAGGGTGACGGCGGCGGCTCGCTGGCGGCTCTCGGACTCGCGAAGCCGGGTGGCGGCCTGGACCTGGTCGGTGACCTCGGCGGCGAAGATCAGGACGCCGATCGGGGGGCCCGGCTCCGAGCCGGCGATCGGGTCGGCCTCGCTGCCGAGCGGGACGCAGGAGACGTTGTAGTAGCGGTTGCCGCCGAGGCCGAGGATGCAGCGGGACTTGACGCTCCGGGGGCGGCCGCTGCGCAGGGCCTGGTCCATCAGCGGGAGCACGCCCATCGCAGCCAGCTCTGGGAGGGCCTCGCCGGCGGGCAGGCCGTTGGTGCGCTCGCCGAAGAGTTCGCGGTAGGCGCGGTTGGCGTAGCCGAGCTGGTGTTGCGGCCCATAAGTGACGGCGACCGGTGCGGGCAGTCGGCCGAGGACGTTGTGCAGGTCGTACAGCTCGTGGATCTCGCGCAGGTCGAGCAGCGGTCCCGGCCGGCCGGGCTCACGCGGGCCGGGGACGGTGAACGGTTCGCCGGTCGCGGTGGGCGGGGCGGCGCGCCACGGGGCTCCGGCGAGCCGCGCGCTCCAGCGCATGAGGTTCAAACGACGGCCGTTTCTTTGGGACAGCGAGTCTGCGGGCGGTGGAGATCATCTGACGGATCATCACATCGTGTGCCTGGCGGAACACTCGGCGTGATGGTCCGAACGGGCTGATCCTGTCAGGCCGGGGCTCGATTCCGAAAGTCGTACGACGATTGCCGTGCGTCCCGGCCGGTTTCCCGAGCCGGACTCACTCGCGGAACCCCGCTTCGAACTCCGAACGCGGGTGCTCGACCGTCCCCAGCGACACCACCTCCCGGCTGAACAGCCCGCCGAGCAGCCAGCCCGTCAGCACCCTGATCCGCCGGTCGGTGCTGGGCAGCCGCCGCAGGTGGCGGGCCCGGTGCAGCCACCAGGCCCGGCGGCCGGTGAGCTGGCCGCGCCGGGTGTGTGCGACACCCCGGCCGAGGCCGAGCGAGGTGGAGCAGCTGAGTCGGTCCGGCCGGTACGGAGCGGGTGACTGCCCGTCGAGTACGGCGGCCAGGTTCTCGGCCAGCAGGGTGGCCTGGGCCAGGGCGTGCTGGGCGTTCGGCGCGCAGTACGCCTCGGCGCCCGCGTCCGGGTCGGGGACCGCCGCGCAGTCTCCGGCGGCCCAGACGTCCGGCAGCGCGGCGCCGTCCGGCCCGATCGCCTGCAGGGTGGGCAGGCAGCGGACCCGGCCCACCCGGTCCAGCGGCAGGTCGGTGTCGCGGAGCATCGGTGCGGGCCGGACGCCGGCCGTCCAGACCAGGGTGCGAGCGGCGAACCGGCTCCCGTCGGAGAGGCACATCCGCCGGTCGGTGGCCGACTCCAGGGTGGTGGAGAGGCGGACGTCGACGCTGCGGTCGCGGAGCTCCGCCAGGGTGTGCGCGGCGAGTTCGGGGGACTCCTCGGGCAGGATCCGGGCGGTGGCCTCGACCAGCACCCACCGCAGGTCGTCGGCGGCCACGTTGTGGTAGCCCTTGGTGGCGTACCTGGCCATGTCCTCCAGTTCGGCGAGCGCGCCGACGCCCGCGTAGCCGGCACCGACGAAGACGAAGGTCAGCGCGGCCTGCCGGAGCGCCGGGTCCCTGGTGCTGGAGGCCAGGTCGAGCTGTTCCAGCACGTGGTTGCGCAGGCTGACCGCCTCGCCGACGGTGGCGAAGCCGAGGCCGTGCTCGGCGAGACCGGGCACGGGGGTGGTCCTGGAGACCGAACCGGGCGCCACCACCAGGATGTCGTACGGGAGTTCGGCCGGATCGGCCCGTTCCCCCCGGCTCGCGCCGTTCACCCGGACCGACCGGGCGGCATGGTCGATCCCGGTGACCCGGGCGGTCAGCACCCGGCAGTGCGGCAGCACCCGGCGGAGCGGGACCACCACATGTCTGGGGTCGATCGAGCCGGCCGCGACCTCGGCCAGCAGGGGCTGGTAGGTCAGGTACGGCTGCGGTTCGACCAGGGTGATCTGCACCCGGCCGTCCCGGAGTTGGGCCTTGAGCAGCTGTTGGAGGCGGAGTGCGGTGGCGGTTCCGGCACAGCCGCCGCCGACGATCAGGATCCTGATGGGGGCGCCTCCTTCCGGTGTGAGCTGGTTCACGCCTCCATGACGCCCTGTCGGGTGGCTTCTTGTCCACAGCCCGTACCGGATCGGGTGGTGCGATCCGGCCGCTGGTGCGTCCCGGTCGGTCCCTGATCCGCCGTCGGAGCGCCGGATTTGCCGCGAGGGTGGGGTTTCGGTCCACTTCTGCCGCGAACTTCCTTGAACTATGGTCGGATTGTGCGTCGGGCCGGACCGTTGTCCGGGTCGGAGCGGTATCTGACTGCGGCAGGGCCAACCGGGGAAGGGTGGTCCACAGCGGCCGCCCGACCGGGGACGGCCCCGTGCGATCGGGCGCAGCGGCGCGCCTGGGGGGTGTGCCGCGGCCGGACTGTGGCGCCCGGTGCCGGGCACCTGTGGGGGAGGTTGGTATGACGAATCAGGATCAACTACTGGGACTGCCGGTGCCATCGTCGGCGGGCGAGGACGCTGCGGGCGAGAGCTCGGTAAGCCACGGCCTGGTGCCGGAGCAACGCGGGCCGGTCCAGCGCGAGTCGTACGGCGTTCCGGGGGTGGTCGCTCCGGTGGTCGCTCCGGGAGCACCGGCGGACGAGCCGGGCGGCACCGCGCGTCTGCGGGTGGACGCGCGGCGGAATCTGGAGAGCGTGCTGCGGGCCGCCCGGCAGGTGTTCGGCGAACTCGGCTACGGCGCCCCGATGGAGGAGGTCGCCCGGCGGGCCGGGGTCGGGGTCGGCACGGTGTACCGGCGCTTCCCGAGCAAGGAGGTCCTGGTCCAGCGGATCGCCGCCGAGGAGGTCGCCTGGCTGACGGCCCAGGCCAAGGAGTCGCTGTACGGCGGCACCGGGCCGTGGGATTCGCTGGCCGGCTACCTGTCCCGCGCGGTCGGCTCCGGCGCCGGGCGGCTGCTGCCACCGTCGGCGTTCCGGTACGCGGACGAGCTGGCCACCTTCCGGGACGCGGCGGATGTGCCGCAGGTACCGGTGCAGCGGGGTACCGAACCGGTCTGGGACGCCGATCCCCGCCAGTTACTGCACCTGCTGGCGGCGTTGGTCGCTCGGGCGGGGGCGGCGGGCGAGCTGCGGCCGGGAGTGACGGTGGCGGATGTGGTGCTGGTGCTGACGGCGGCGGTGCCGGTGCATGCGCGTCCGGTGCGGAGCGAAGGCGACGACGGTCAACCTCAGGACGCCCCGGCCGAGCGGTTGTTGCAGATCCTGCTGAACGGGCTCCGCGCCGCTTAGGCACACGCTTCGGCAGACAGGGGCTCGGGGAACTGCGACGCCGGCCACGGGACGGGGTCAGAGTGCGGGAGTGGTCAACCCCGGGCGCGGATTGCGTTGCCTGGCGCGCGGGTTCAAGCGAAAGTGCCTGACCCGATACGCAGCGATCACGCACCAGAGGTCGGCGTCGCAGTTCCCCGAGCCCCTGGTGGTGCACCGTGTGCCGAGAACTGCCCGATCGGGTGGGCCGGAAGGCGATCGGCTTCCCGCCGGGGCTGCACTATGCCAAGCTTTGGCCGTGGTTGGAGCCATTGTCCCGTTGCGCGCCGTTCGCCCGCCCATGTCCGCGCCCCCTGCGGTCCGGCGTATCCAGGTGTCCGGGAGGGCAGGTTGAGCGCCGAGGAGCAGAGCGAGCACGGCTACGGTCTCGGTGCGCCCGGCCAGGTGCCGGACCAGGCGGCCGCGCCGAGCCGTGAGTCGCTGACCGGCCGGGTGCCGGGCCAGGCTGCGGCCGGGCACGGCGGGGTGACCCCGGAGGCGTTCGTCGGTGCCGAGGGTGAGCTGCCCGCGCGGCCGGTGGTGCCGGCGCCGGCCGATCCGGTGGACGGTGAACGGCCGCCCTCCGATGCCGAGTTGACGGCCAAGGTGCGGGCCGGGGACGACACCGCGTACGAGGAGATCTACCGGCGGCACGCGGACTCGGTCCGCCGCTACGCCCGGACCTGCTGCCGGGACAGCTTCACCGCCGAGGACCTGGCGGGCGAGGTGTTCGCCCGTACCCTGCAGGCGCTGCGGGCGGGCAAGGGGCCGGAGTTCGCGGTCCGCGCGTACCTGCTGACCGCCGTGCGGAACGTCGCCGCGGCCTGGGCGCGGAGCGAGCGGCGCGAGCAACTGGTCGACGACTTCAGCACGTTCGCGCAGACCTCGGCCGCCACCGTCGACCTGGACCTGGCCGACCCGGGCGCGGACGCCTGGGCGATGGCGCTGGCCGACCAGCGGATGGTCATGCAGGCGTACGCCGAACTTCCCGAGGACGACCGGGTGGTGCTCTGGCACACCGAGGTCGAGCGGGAGTCGCCGAAGACCGTGGCGGTGATGCTCGGCAAGACCGCCAACGCGACAGCGGTGCAGGCGCACCGGGCCCGCGACCGGCTGGCCGCCGGCTTCCTGCAGGCCCATGTGTCGGGCAGTCAGGAGCGCGCCTGCGAGGCGTACGCCAACCGGCTCGGCGCCTACGCCCGCGGCTCGCTGCGCAAGCGGGCCTCGGCGGAGGTCGGGCGGCACGTCCAGGAGTGCGACCGCTGCACGGCGGCCTACCTGGAGCTGACCGAGATCAACACCGGCCTGCGGGCGATCCTGCCCGGCGGGGTGCTGCTCTGGGTCGGAGGCGGGTACTTCACGGCGGCCGCGGCGGCCGTCGGTGCGGGCGCGGTCGGCGCGGGTGCGCTGGCCGGTGCGAGTGCCGGTGCCGGTGCCGCGTCGACCGGTTCCTCCTCCGGCGGTGCCGGAGCGGCGGCCGGGGAGGGCCTCGGCACCGCGGCGAAGGCCGGGATCGCGGCCGGGATCGCGGTGGTCGCCGCCGCCGTGGCCGCGTACGCGCTGACCGGTACGCCGGAGCCGAAACAGCCCACGGCGGCCCCGGCGGTCTCCGCCCCGGCGGCGCCCAAGCCTGTCCCCGAGCCGCCGGCGCCCACTCCGGCGCCCGAACCCACGCCGGAGCCCGAGCCGTCCCCCACGCCGACGCCGGAGCCCACTCCCACGCCGAAGCTCGTACCGGCGCCCACCCCGACGCCGACCCCCGAGCCTCCGGTGGAGCCGACCCCGACACCGACCCCGGAGCCGCCGGTGGTCGAGGTGCCGACGCCTCCGACGCCGCCCACGCCGCCGCCGGTGCCGACCCCGGAGCCCCCGCGCCCCAGCCCGCCGGTGCCCCCGATGATGCCGACCGACTTCTGGGCCGACGTGCTGCCGTTCGGCCCCAACGGTGCGCACCGCGACCCGCCGCCCGGCCCCACCATCCGGCGTGGCGGGGGCTGGGTCTGGCAGCGCCCCGACGTGTGGATCGGCGGCAGCAGCTACCGGCACGGCCTGAGCGTCAACGCCCCGTCCACGGTGACCATCGACCTGCACCGGACCTGCACGACCTTCCGGGCGAAGGCCGGGCTGGACGACTTCGGGGTCCGGATCGGCACCGTCCGGTTCAGCGTCGAAGGCGGGGACGGCCGGGTGCTCTGGAGCTCGGACCGGGTCCGCCCCGGCGACCGCGCGGTCCCGGTCCAGGCGGACCTGACCGGCCAGCGCTCGATCCGACTGGTCGTCACCCCGAACGAGGGCAGCTGGGGCCTGATCGACCTGGCCGACTGGGCGGACGCCCGGCTCAGCTGCCTCTGACCGCACGGTGCCCCGACCGCACGGTGCCTGACAGCGCGGTGCCCTGACAGCGCGATGCCCCGGGCCGCCGAGCGGTCCGGGGCATCCGATGGTCCGTCAGACGGCGCAGGCGCCGTCCGCGCAGCTGTCCGCGTGCGGGGCGTCGGGCTCGGCCGCAGTCTCTGCCGCCACCTGCTCCAGGACCCGGAGGAAGGTCTCCGCCTCCTGGCCGCCCTGGACGGCCCACTTGCCCTCGAAGACGAAGGTGGGGACAGCGGTGATGCCGATCTCCCGAGCCTCGGCGAGCTGCGCCCGAACGGCGTCCGCGCCCTCGTCACCGGCCAGGTAGGCGGTCACCCGGTCCCGGTCCAGCCCTGCGGCCGCCGCGATCTCGGTGAGCTGCGTGCGGTCGCCGACGTCCACGCCCCGGCTGAAGTGCGCGGTCAGCAGCGCCTCCTTGAGGACGCCCTGGACCGCCGCGCCGTACTCGCTCTCGGCCAGGTGCAGCAGCCGGTGGCCGAGGAAGGTGTTGGCGTGCAGCGCGGTGTCGAAGTCGAAGTCGATGCCCTCGCCCTTGCCCAGCTCGGTCACCCGGGCGTCCATCGCCACCGACTGCGGCCCGTACCGGTCGGCCAGCCAGGCCCGGTGCGGGGTCGCGGTCTCGGGGGCGTCCGGCACCAGCTGGTACGGGCGGTAGACCACCTCGACGCCGTCCTTGCCCGCGAACCGGTCGAGGGCCTGCTCGAAGCGGCGCTTACCGACGAAGCACCACGGGCATGCGACGTCCGACCAGATCTCGACCTTCATGACGGTGACTCTCCTGCGCTCGGGGCCTTGGGGGACTGACTGGTGAACCCTCAACAACCGGCCCTGATTCCCCGCCGCCGCCCGCTGTGACCGCAGACACCCAGGTCAGTGGGCGGGCGGGGCGGGGACCACCAGGACCGGGCAGGCCGCGTGGTGCACGGCGGCGGTGCTGACCGAGCCGAGCAGCAGGCGGCTGAAGCCGCCGTTGCCCCGGGTGCCCACCACCAGGGTGTGCTGGCCCCGGGTGCACCGCAGCAGGACCTCGATCACGTTGCCGAGCACCACGTGCAGGGCCAGTTCGCCCTGGTACGGCCGGCCCCGGGCCTGCTGGACGGTGGCCACCGCCCGCCGCAGACCGTCCGCCATGCTGGCCGACAGCCGTTCGATGCTCTCCTGCACCAGCTCGAGCATCCCCGGCGGGTAGCCGGTCGGGGACGGGTTGACCACCGCCAAGACATACAGCGGCAGCCCGAACAGTTCGGCCTCGGCCATCGCCCGGTCGAGCGCCCAGAGCGACCCGTCCGAACCGTCGCAGGCCGCCAGCACCCCGGGCGGATCGGCGCTCGGCAACTCCCCGAGCACCGGCAGCACCTCGGGCACGGCGACCTTCTCTGAGCTGGACACCTCCCCATGATGGCCCGTCAGCTGCCTGCGGCCGGTGAAGACGCGCGGCCCGCCGGTGCGCTCAGGCCGGACGGTGCGCTCAGGCCGGGCGGGCCAGCGCCAGGCGGACCGGGGTGGGCAGGCCGGTCCAGCAGGAGCCGTGGCGGCGGGCCAGGATGCGGCGGAGCCAGAGCTCGGTGGAGACCAGTTCGGCCAGGCCGGCCAGCGTGCCGGGCAGCGGATCGGCCGCCGGGTCGGTGGCCTCGGCGAGGGCGGCCCGGACGGCGGGCAGGTCGATCAGCCCGGCCTCGGCCAGCAGCGGGGCACGGAACAGTTCGGCCAGGCCGTCGGCGGCGAGCCGCAGCCCGTCCCGGTCCGGACCCTGGCGGTCCGGGCGGGCGGCCCGGCCCCAGTCGGGCGGCAGGTCGGTGCGGGAGGCGCCGGTCAGCACGGCCCGCAGCAGCGCGTGCCTGGCCCCGGGCTGGAGCCGGGTCTCGACCGGGAGCATCCGGGCCGCGCGGACCACCTGGTTGTCCAGGAACGGGGCGTGCAGGCGCTGCCCGCGCTGCTCGGCGGCGTGCAGCAGCGTGCGGTACTCGGCCGCGTGCCGGTGCAGCGCGTACCTGGCCCGGCGGGCGCCGGGCGGTTCGGCCGGCACCGGGCCCCGGGCCGCCAGCCGGAGCCGGAGGGCGACGGCGGAGAGCGCGTCGTCGGAGAGCCAGCGGGCGGCGGGGCCCGGCACGCACCAGGACAGTTCGGCCGCCGAGATCTCGCCGAGGCTCCGCGCGGCCAGGCCGTGACGGACCGTCAGCCGGACGGCCGCGTCGTCCAGTGCCTCCGCGTACCGGGCGCGGGCCAGCCGATGGGCGGCGCGCCAGACCGTCAGGGGCGTGCGCAGCGTGTCGAGTACGCCGGTGGCCGCCGCCCGTTCGGCCCCGGTCAGCGCGGCCACCGGGGCGGCCAGCCGCCGGGCCCGCCCGGCCAGCACCAGGTCGGCCAGCCGGGCCGGATGACCGTCCAGCACCTGGCGGGCGCCGTAGCCGGTGAGGTGGTCGGCGCCGCCCGCGCTCAGCCGACTGCCGATCCGGGCCGCCGCCACCAGCGCCGTCCCCGGCTCGTCGGTGAGCGGGCCGGCCGGCAGTTCCGCCCCCGGGTCGGCCAGCTCGGCGTACGGGAGGGTGGACGGCAGCACCAGGTGCCGCAGCCTGGGCAGTTCCGCCACGGTGGCGGCCGGGCCCTCCGCCGACTCCCGGACGGTCACGGCGGTCAGCGCCTCGGGTCCGGCGGGCGCCGGGCGGTCCGGGCGGGCCCAGGAGCCCTTCACCGCGCCGGTCCTGGGAGCCGACGAAGCGTCAGCTGCCGTACGGTCGGCGGACGGTGGGGCCGGGCCGATCGGTACGGCGGCGGCGAGCAGGGCCACGGTGGCCGAGGCGGTGCCGTACGACAGATCCACCCCGAGCCGGGGCCGGTCGGTGCCGCCGCCGGAGGCGCGCACCCGGCAGCGGACCGACTCCAGCAGCGCACGGGTCAGTTCGCGCACCGCGGGCGCCTCCTCGCGCTCGAAGGGTGCGCCGCCGCGCTCCGGCTCGTACCCGGAGATCAGGGCGCGCCCGTTCCGCAGCCCGAGCTGGTGGCCCGGCGGCACCCGCTGCACACCGAGGTACGGCGATCCCGAGCCGACCGCCTCCGGCGACTCCGGACAGGCCAGCCGGGCGGCCAGATGGCCGGTGTCCAGCGGGGCGCCGACCAGATCGGCGAGCGGGAGCGCGGCCGTCGCGTACGCCGTGCCGCCCGCCCACGGCGTGTGGAAGACCGGCAGCACCCCCGCCAGATCGGTGAGCAGCACCGTGCTGCGGGGTCCCGTGCGGAGCACCACGGTGTAGCTGCCCGGCCAGGTGGTGAGGTGGCGGACCGCCCCGCCCCTGGCGGTGGCCAGGCCCGCCGCGAGCTCCGGATCGGACGCACCGCAGCGGCCGAGCACGGCCAGGCGCACGGTGCCCGGCTGGTCCGACGCCTCGTCAGGTACGTCCGGCCCCGGCGGTCCGGTGGTCACCGTCGCCTGCGCGCCGGGCCGCAGGGTGACCAGCCGGATCTCGTCCGGCCGCCAGTCCCCCACCGCCCACAACGGGCAGGGCCCCGGCCACAACGTGACGGCCGCCAGCGGCCGTACGGTCCCGAGCCCCGGCAGGGCTGTGCCGGGGCACCAGCCCGTGAGCCACCGCATCGTGCCTCCGCTCCACCGCGACACCTGCCGTACGGAGGCCATCGTGCCACCGACCACGCGCAGTTGGGGCACACCTTCGGCACTTGCCACGGCATCTACGGTCAGGGGCTCGGGGCTCTGCTGATGTGCGGCTCAGGCGTGTGCCAGAGAAGAACAGGGCGGGCCGGGCCTCCCCCTCCGTGGCCCGGGCCGCCCCGGTGGGATGCGGTTCGGCTGGCATGGACATCGCCTGATGGCCGAAAGGCATCACACAGCCCGGGAGGGCATCCGCATGCCCTCCCGGACCCCACCACCGCCCGCGGGGATGTAGGCAGCGGTGTCCCCCGGCCCGCCGGGTCCTCGACGACGGGCCGACCCACAGCCTCCAGCGAATCGCCGACCTGCCGATCGGGCCAGGGAGCACGGCCGGGCGCACATCTGCACCGGACCGGAGCACGCCGGTCCGCCGCGCCCCCGGTGGCTCGGGCCTGCCCGTGCGCCACCCCGTCCGGGACTCGTTGAGCGGCACGCGATCCCGCCATCCGGAATCCGGACTCTTAACCCTCGGAACCCGGACGACTACGCTAGGTGCAGCAGTGGCTCGCGCCGGGGCTCGGCGCCGGGCCCGCCACCCCGTCCGCCACCCGCGGTCGGCAGCCGTACCGATCACTATCGAGCCAACTGCCCGGGCACACCGGCCGAAAGCCAGGACGACCCGCCCACACCCGAGAACCGCCGGACATCGCCAGGGGGTGCCGCAGCCACCATGACCGTCAGCTCACGAGGGCCGAACGAACGGCTCGGCACGCTTCTCGGCCTGGCCCAGATCAGTAATGCGGGCCTGGCCAGAAGGGTCAACGACCTGGGCGCCCAGCGCGGCCTGACGCTCCGTTACGACAAGACGTCGGTGGCCCGCTGGGTCGGCAAGGGCATGATCCCGCAGGGTCCGGTGCCGCACCTGATCGCGACCGCGATCGGCAGCAAGCTGGGCCGCCCGGTGCCGTTGGACGAGATCGGGCTCGGCGACACCGACCCGGCGCCCGAACTCGGGCTGGCCTTCCCGCGCGAGGTGCCGGCCGCGGTCCGGTCGGCCACCGATCTCTGGCGGGTCGACCTGGAGCTGCGCCGCGGCCCCGGCGGCGGCCGGTGGAGCGACAGTCTGGCGGGCACCTTCTCGGTGGCCGCGTACGCGACGCCGGTCTCCCGCTGGCTGATCACCCCGGCCGACGGTTCGGTGGCCCGGGGCGAGCCCGCACCCGACCTGAGCGGCTACCGGGTCGGCCACTCGGATGCCGCCAAGCTCCGTGAGGCGGCCCAGGAGGCGCGCCGCTGGGACTCCAAGTACGGCGGCGGGGACTGGCGTTCGTCGATGGTGCCGGAGTGTCTGCGGGTGGAGGCGGCCCCGCTGCTGCTCGGCTCGTACAGCGACGCGGTGGGCCGCGCCCTGTTCGGCGCGACGGCCGAACTCACCCGGCTGGCCGGGTGGATGGCCTTCGACACCGGCCAGCACGAGGCCGCCCAGCGCTACTACATCCAGGCCCTCCGGCTGGCCAGGGCCGCCGCCGACGTGCCGCTCGGCGGCTATGTGCTCGCCTCGATGAGCCTGCAGGCCTGCTACCGGGGCTTCGCCGAGGAGGCGGTCGACCTGGCCCAGGCCGCGCTGGAGCGGAACCGGGGCCTGGCCACCTCCCGGACGATGAGCTTCTTCCACCTGGTCGAGGCCAGGGCTCATGCCAGGAACGGCAACGCCCCGGCCTGCGCGACCGCGCTGTCCGCGGCGGAGAGCGCACTGGAGCGGGCCCGCGCCGGAGACTCCGACCCGCCCTGGATCGACTTCTACGCCTACGACCGGCTGGCCGCCGACGCCGCCGAGTGCTTCCGCGACCTCGGCGAGCCCAGCAAGGTCCGGCAGTTCACCCGCGAGGCCCTGGCCCGCCCGACCGAGGGCTACGTCCGCTCGCACGGCTTACGGCTGTTCGTCTCCGCCATGGCCGAGGCCGAGGCGGGCGACCTGGACGCAGCCGTCGCCGCCGGCGAACGGGCGGTCGAGGTGGCCGGCCGGATCTCCTCCCAACGCAGCCGGGAGTACGTCCGCGAGCTGCTCCGCCGACTGGAGCCGTTCCAGGAGGAGCGCCGAGTAAGGGAGTTGACCGAACGGGCCCGGCTGGTGCTGGTCGCGCCGGTTTAATCGGATGCCGCGCCGGGGCGGACCGGCTACTGTCACGACTCGCGCCCCCGATGCGCTCGGCCTCCGGTTACTTCACCTGAGAATGCATCACCCCATCACACCGGTCGGTCACTTCTGATCTCGGGGACGCTCCGTCAGCCTGCCCGATGCGCGGCCTGGTTCCTGCGGTGTAGCGCCCTGGTGGTGCTCGACACCTGGTGCCACCGCTCCGGGCCACCCGCCTCGCCGTCCAGCCCAGCAGGGGGACATCTGCCTTGCGGTTCAACCGCCAACAGGCCAAGACCGACATCAGGACCGAGATCCACACGGACCTCCCGGACGAGTTCAGGACCGAGCTCCGCACCGCGGACCCCAGCCACCCGGGCTGGCCGAGGCAGGTGACCGGAACGTGGGCCGTGCACCGGAGCCGCAACTCGCTCGTCCGGGAGCCGAAGGCCGAGCTGTTCCTGCTGGCTGCGGCCAACTTCTCCGGGCAGCACTCCTTCTACGAGAGCGCCGAGCACCGGGATGCCCGCTACTCCCGCCTGATCCGCCAACTCGCCGTCAGCGAACCGGAGTGGACCCTCGATCTGCTGCGCTGGCTCCGGCAGGAAGCCCAGGTGCGGACCGCCTCGCTGGTCGGCGCCGCCGAGTTCACCCGGGGCCGGCTCGTGGCCGGTCTCCCCGGGCACTCCCGGCAGGCGATCGACGCGGTCCTCCAGCGCCCGGACGAACCGGGCAAGTTGCTCGCGTACTGGACCTCGCACTACGGCCGCTCGCTCCCCCAGCCGCTCCGGCGGGGCGTCGCTGATGCCGTCCGCCGCCTCTACAGCGGCCGGGCACTGCTCAAGTACGACACCGGCTCCAGGACCTACCGCTTCGGCGACGTCGTGGAGTTGACCCACCCGTCGCCCGACCCGGCCAAACCCTGGCAGGGCGCGGTGTTCAGGTACGCCCTGGACCGCCGTCACCGCCCCGACCGGGCCGTCCCACCCGCGTCGGACGAATTGCTCACCGCCCATCACCTCCTGCAGTCCGTACCGGTGGCCGAGCGGCGCGCCCTGGTCACCAGCCCAGACAGCGCGGAGCTCCTGGCGGCGGCAGGGATGACCTGGGAGGCGCTGGCGGGCTGGCTGCAGGGGCCGCTGGATGCCGCCGCCTGGGAGGCCGTCATCCCGTCGATGGGCCCGATGGCGCTGGTCCGCAACCTGCGCAACTTCGACCAGGCCGGCGTGAGCGACGAGGTGGCCGCCCAGGTCGCCCGCCGGATCAGCGACCCGGCCGAGGTGGCCAGGTCCCGGCAGTTCCCGTTCCGCTACCTGGCGGCGTACCGCAACGCACCGTCGCTGCGCTGGGGGCACGCACTGGAGCTCGCGCTCGGGCACTCGCTCGCCAACGTACCGGCGCTGCCCGGCCGGACGCTGATTCTGGTGGACCGCTCCGGCTCGATGTTCGACCGGCCGAGTGGGCGGACCGAGCTCAACCGGGCCGATTCGGCGGCGATCTTCGGCACTGCGCTCAAGATCCGCGCGGCCGAGGCGGACCTGGTCGAGTTCGGTTCCGGCAGCCGCGTCGTCGAAGTCGCCCGGGGCGAGTCGGTGCTCCGGGTGGTGGACCGGTTCGGCAATCTCGGCGGCACCGACACCGGTGCCGCCGTACGGACCCACTACCGCCAGCACGACCGGGTGGTGGTGATCACCGACGAGCAGACCAACGGAATCCAGCGGGGACGGATCTTCGGCCCGGTCCCGTCGGCGGTGCCCGTCTACACCTGGAACCTCGCGGGCTACACCGACGCACACGCACCGGCCGGCCCGCACCGCCACAC
Source organism: Kitasatospora sp. P5_F3 (assembly GCF_054049135.1). Classification (NCBI taxonomy): domain Bacteria; kingdom Bacillati; phylum Actinomycetota; class Actinomycetes; order Kitasatosporales; family Streptomycetaceae; genus Kitasatospora; species Kitasatospora sp. P5_F3. The sequence goes on from NZ_JBFUMY010000029.1 coordinate 14,515, forward strand.
CTTCGGCGGCCTGACCGACGCCGCATTCCGGCTGATCCCGCTGCTGGAGTCCGGACTCGGCGCCGCCTGGCCGTGGCAACCGCCCACCGGCGGGCCCGTCGGGCCCTAGCATCGCCCTGGGATGTCGAGGACGGCGAAAGGGCGGACGTGGTCGAGGAGTTCGACGTCGTAGTGGTCGGCGGTGGGATCGTCGGGCTGTCCACGGCGTACGCGTTGACGGTGGCCCGGCCCGGGGTGCGGGTGGCGGTGCTGGAGAAGGAACCGGACTTCGCCGCCCACCAGACCGGCCGCAACAGCGGCGTCATCCACAGCGGTGTGTACTACCGCCCCGGGTCGCTCAAGGCGCAGTACGCCACGGCGGGCGCCGCCGAGATGGTGGAGTTCTGCCGCGCGCAGGGCGTCCCGTACGAGGTCACCGGCAAGCTCATCGTGGCCACCGGGGAGAGCGAACTCCCGCGCCTGCACGCCCTGGCGGAGCGCGGCCGGGCGAACGGCATCCCGGTCACCGAGCTCGGCCCGGCCGGGATCGCCGAGTACGAACCCGAGGTGACCGGTCTGGCCGGGCTGCACATCGGCACCACCGGCATCTGCGACTACCCCGCCGTGGCCCGCCGGTACGCCCGACTCGCCGAGCAGGGCGGGGCGGTGCTGCGCACCGGCACCGCGCTGCGGGCCGTGCACCGACGCCCGGACGGGCTGACCCTGCACGCCGGGGACCGCGAACTCCGGACCGGTGTGCTGGTGAACTGCGCGGGCCTGCACAGCGACCGGATCGCCCGGCTGGCCGGGGACGACCCCGGAGTGCGGATCGTGCCGTTCCGCGGCGAGTACTACGAACTCACCAAGCAGAAGCGGGAGTTGGTCCGTGGCCTGGTCTACCCGGTGCCGGACCCGGCCTTCCCGTTCCTCGGCGTCCACCTCACCCGAGGCATCCACGGCGACGTCCACGTCGGGCCGAACGCCGTCCCCGCGCTGGCCCGCGAGGGCTACGACTGGCGCACCGTCCGGCTCGGCGACCTGGCCGAGACGGTCCGCTTCCCCGGGACCTGGCGGATCGCCCGGCGGCACTGGCGGTACGAGCTGGGCGAGTTGCACCGGTCGCTGTCCAAGCGGGCGTTCACCACGGCGGTCCGGCGCCTGCTGCCCGCGGTGACGGCCGCCGACCTGGTGCCGGCCACCGCCGGGGTGCGCGCCCAGGCCGTGGCGGCGGACGGGACGCTGCTGGACGACTTCGCCTTCGCGGGCTTCGACCCGGCCGACGCCCGGTCGACCCGGCGGATGGTGCACGTACTGAACGCCCCCTCCCCGGCCGCCACCGCCTCACTGGCGATCGGCCGCGAGGTGGCCCGCCGGGGGCTCGCGGCACTGGCCGCAGGGGGCTGACCATCGAGGACCCGACCACGCCCCGGCCCTCGGACGGCCTCCCGTAGACTTGGCCGATTGTGACTGCCACCGCCCCCAGCCCCCAGCCGTCCCCGTCCGCGCGCCTGTCCGCCGCACCCGCCGGATACCCCGCGCCGATGTACCCGCACCGGGCCACCGAGGCCCAGCACCGCGAGCACCGGATCCGCAGCTTTCAGCCCCGCCGGGGCCGGATGACCCCCGCCCAGGCGGGCGCGCTGGACCGGGGCTGGGAGCGGTACGGCCTGGCGATCGACGGCAGCCCGCTCGATCTGGCGGAGCTGTTCGCCGGCCGGCCGGTGACGCTGGAGATCGGCTTCGGGATGGGCGAGACGACGGCCGCGATGGCGGCCGCCGACCCCTCGATGGGCATCCTGGCGGCCGACGTGCACACCCCCGGCCACGGCAACCTGCTCCAGCTGCTGGAGCGCACCGACTCGCGCAACGTCCGCCCGGCCGCCGGGGACGCGGTGATCCTGCTCCGCGACATGCTGCCGGACGCCTCGCTGGCCGGCCTCCGGGTGTACTTCGCCGACCCGTGGCCGAAGCCCAAGCACCACAAGCGCCGCCTGGTCCAGGAGTCCTTCCTCGACCTGGTGCTGCCCCGGCTGGCGCCCGGCGCGCTGGTGCACTGCGCCACCGACTGGGAGCCGTACGCCGAGCAGATGCTGGCCGTGCTCTCCGCCTCGCCCGAGCTGACGAACCTGCACCCCGAGGGTGACGGCTCCGGCTGGCTGGAGCCCGCCGAGCACCCGGCCGGCACTGTCCCCGGCTACGCGCCCCGCCCGGACTGGCGGCCGGTCACCAAGTTCGAGCGGGCCGGGATCGCCAAGGGCCACGTCGTGCACGACCTGCTGTTCCGCCGCCGCTGACCGCACCGGTCACGGCTCAGCTGACGCCCTATCACACCGGGTGATCCACCGAGTACGGATCGTCCCGACACCTCCCGTCGGAGCAGGTCGGTCCCCTACCCTGTCCGCGTGAGCAGTCCGCCCAGTGGCGGCCCGTACCCCCACACCCCGGCCCCGGCCGGGGAACGCGCCGTCACCGTCGACCCGCCCACCCGCGCCACCGGCACCCGGACCGTCCCGGGGCCCCGGGTGCGGCGGGCGGGCCCGTTGCTGTCCTGGCACCCGTACGTCCGCGCCGAGGACCTGCTCCGTCGCGCCCGGGCGCTGCGCTACCCCGCGCTCTCCTCCGCGCTGGCCGCCCTCGCGCTGGCGGGCTGCGGAGTGCTGATCCTGCAGCTGGTGCACCGGCAGACCGGGACCACCGGGCTGCTGGTCGGGCTCGGTCTGGCGCTGCTCCCGCTCCCGTTCGTGCTGGGCGCGCTCGCCTGGCTGAACCAGACCGCCCGGGTCCCGCTCCGGCACACCCTGTTCTGCCTGGCCTGGGGGGCCTGCGCGGCGACCACGGTGGCGATCATGGCCAACGGCTGGGCCAGTGACTTCCTGATCGCCCGCCAGGGCAGCGCCCGGGGCGAGACGCTGCTCGCCGACTTCGCCACGCCGCTGATCGAGGAGAGTGCAAAGGGCGCGGCGCTGCTGATGCTGCTGCTGCCGGTCCGCCGCCGGCTCCGCTGCCACGTGCAGCGGATCTGCGCGGTGCCGATCCGGCACCGGCCGACGGGCGGACGGCGGTCGGCCGGTGCCGCCCGCCCGTACCGGCGCCCACCGCTCCGGCCCCGGCTGCGCCAGCTCCCGTACTTCCGGCGTGCGCAACGACCCCGCCCGCACACCCGGGCCCGGTCCAGCCCTCGCACACTCTCCGCCGGGGTGGTCCTGGGCGGGGTCACCGCCTGCGGCTTCGCCTTCACCGAGAACGCGCTCTACCTCGGCCGGGCCTTCACCGACGACCAGCAGAGCCGGCTGGACAGCATCGGCCTGGGCGCCGCCCCGAGCCTGCGCGACTTCGACTCCACCCTGCACACCTTCGTGCTGCGCGGCCTGCTCTCGCCCTTCGCGCACCCGCTGTTCACCGCCCTGACCGGGCTCGGCATCGCGATCAGCCTGACCACCGGACGGATTTGGCTGACCCGGCTGGCCGCGCCCGTCGGGCTGCTGCTCTCGATGGCGGTGCACGGCTGCTGGAACGCCGCCGCCGCTCTGGGCACCAACGGCTTCCTGCTGTTCTATGCCGGGCTGATGGTGCCCTGTTTCGCCGCTCTGGTCTGCTTCGCGTTCTGGGCCAGGACCCGGGCGAAAGCGGCCCGGCACCGCGCTGCCACGGCCTGAACCGGAACGGATTTCCCTTTCGCGCGGCACTCACGTAGTGTCGTGTTTACCGACGCGGGGTGGAGCAGCTCGGTAGCTCGCTGGGCTCATAACCCAGAGGTCGCAGGTTCAAATCCTGTCCCCGCTACTCAGTAGCACAGAAGGCCCGGCAGACATCGTCTGCCGGGCCTTCTGCTGTTCCCGGTGCCCTTCTGAAGCAGCTGAAACCGCCCGTACCGAAACCGATTTCCCTTTCGCCCGGCACTCACGTAGTGTCGTGTTTTAGGCTCGGCGGACTCCGACCGAACCGACCGAGGGGACGACACCGACCCATGCTCTTCCTGGCCGTACTGCTGCTCGTCGCGGGCATCCTGCTGATCGTGCTCAAGCGCACCGGGGTGCTCAGCCGCCGGGGTACCGCTCCCGCCGGCTGGGCCACGGTCCTGCTGGGGCTGCTGGCCGGGCTGAGCACCTTCACGCACGTGACCGAGCCCTACCAGGTCGCCGTGCCGGTCAGCTTCGGCAAGGTCGGCGAACCGTGGAAGTCGGGCGTGCACCTGAAGAGCCCGTTCACCGAGGTGACCACCTTCTCCACCCGCCCGGTGGACCTCAACTTCACCGGTGACAGCAACGTCGAGGTCCGCTCCTCCCAGGGCGGCGTGCTGTACGCCGACCTGACCGTGAAGTGGTCGATCGACCCGGCCCACACGCTGGCGCTGTACAAGCTGGCCGGTGACGAGAGCTCGGTGGAACGGCGGCTGGTCGCCCCGGACACCCGGGAGATCGTCCGCAACGTCTTCGCCCGGTTCACCAGCGAGGACGGCTACGTCGCCAAGCGGGAGGCGATCAGCTCCGAGATCGACCGGCTGATCCGGGAGCGGCTGGCGCCGCGCGGCATCCTGGTGGACACGGTCAACCTGCGCAACGTGAAGCCGAGCGAGGCGCTGCAGAAGGAGATCGACCTCAAGATCCAGCAGGAGCAGGCCACCCAGCGCGCCACCGAGGCGGCCAAGACCGCCAAGGCGGAGGCCGAGCAGAAGCGGATCGCCGCCGAGGGCGAGGCCGCGGCCAACAGCATCCTGACCAACTCGCTGACCGACAAGGTGCTCGCCGCCAAGTGCCTGGACGCCTTCCGGGCCGCCGCCGAGAAGAACCCGGTGTACGCCAGCCCCTGCGGTTCCGGCGGCGGCGCACCGCTGATCGTGGACGGCACCAAGCGCTGAACAGCTGCCCGAACACCCGCCCCGAATAAATCCGTTGTGGCCTCCGGGAGTGCTGCCTACAGTGGGCAGCACACTGAAAGGAGGTGATCCTGAGTTGAGTTCCATCAGGATGTGTGAGGTGGCTGCTCGCTAGAGCCGCCCCTGCCTGTGCAGTAGTGAGGCCGGTACCAGCCTCCGGCGGCAGGCAATTCCCAGCAGTCACCCGGCCCGTGGGTTCACCGGAGACATCCCCGGTGCCTCGTCGGCCGCCCCTCAGGGGGCGAGCCACGAGGAGTGACCCACGGGCCGTCTGCATGCCCCGGGCGGGTACGCCATGATGGTGCGCCAGGGGGTGGGCGGCGATGGCGGAACAGCAGGTTTCCCGGCAGGAGTTGATCCGGCGCAGGCGTCGGGGCGGGTTCGTCGGACGGCGGGCCGAGCTGGCCGCGTTCCGGGCGAACCTCGAGCGCGATCCGGCCGACGAGGCGTACCAGTTCCTGTTCCACGTCCGGGGCAACGCGGGCGTCGGCAAGACCTCGCTGCTGCGGCAGCTGGAGGCGGTCGCCCGGGAGCGCGAGTCGGTCACCGCGTATCTGGACGACGACGTGCACAGCGTGGTCGAGGCGATGGCGGCGGTCAGTGCCCAGTGCGAGCGGCAGGGGCGGCCGTTGAAGCGGTTCGACCGGCTGCTGGCCACCTACCGGCAGCGGCGGCACGAGGCGGAGAGCGCGCCGGTCGGCCAGTCCGACGGGGAACCCTCGGTGGCCGGCACGCTGGCGGCCCAGGTCGGCCTGGCCGGGCTCGGTGCGGTGCCCGTGGTGGGTGCGCTGGCCGGTGTGATGGACGCGCAGCAGGTGGCGGCCGGCGCGGACCGGCTGCGCGGGCTGCTGAGCGCGCGGCTGCGCAGCCACGACGACGTGCAGCTGGTGCTCACCCCCGTCCCGCTGCTGACCCCGGTGTTCCTGGCCGACCTGACCGAACTGGCCAGGCAGCGGCCCAGGGTGGTGCTGTTCTTCGACACGTACGAGCGGACCGCCCCGGTGCTGGACGGCTGGCTGCGGGAACTGCTGGTGGACGGCGGGCACGGCGAGCTGCCGCTGAACGTGCTGGTGGTGCTGGCCGGGCAGCGGCAGCTGGACCCACGGGTCTGGGCCGATGCGATGGACCTGGTCGCGGAGCTCCCGTTGGAGGTGTTCACCGAGACCGAGGCGCGGCAGCTGCTGACGGTTCGGGGGATCACCGACGAGCAGGTGACCGGGACGGTGCTCCGGCTGGCCGGCGGGCTGCCGGTGCTGCTCGACACCCTGGCCCAGGCCCGGCCGACCGGTCCCGGCGCGGTGCAGGACCCCTCGGGCACTGCGGTGGAGCGGTTCCTGCGCTGGGAGACCGCCCCTCAGCGGCGGGCGGCCGCGCTGGCCTGCGCGCTGCCGCTCCAGCTCGACCAGGACGTCTACCGGGTGCTGGCCGACGGCGACCACTACGCCTGGCTGCGCGCCCTGCCGTTCGTCAACGAGCAGGCGGGGAAGGCCCGTTACCACGACGTGGTGCGGACGCCGATGCTCCGGTTGCAGCGCACCCGGTCACCGCTCGGCTGGCGCGAGCAGCACACCGCGCTGGCCGAGGCGTTCGGCCGCTGGCGGTCGGCGCTGGAGCAGGATCTGCCTTCGGACGGGCGCTGGGAGGACGGGACCTGGCTGGAGTACCGGCTGAGCGAGACCTACCACCGGCTCTGCGCCAACCCGCACCAGGCGCTGCCCGGGGCCTTGGTGGAGCTGATCGAGGCCTGCACGAGCGGTGACTCGGCCTGCCGACGGGCCGCCCGGACGATCGCCCTGGCCGCCCGGGACACCGAGGCGGAGCCGCTCGCTCACTGGGGCGAGCAACTGACCGGCCTCGACGACAGTCCCGAACTCGACGACAGGCCCGAACTCACGCTGCTCACCCTGCTGTTGACCCATCCCGGGCTGCCCGCCGAGCACCGGGCGGCCTGCTTCCTGGCCCGGGCCGACCGGCACCAGCTGGGCGGCGACCACCCGGCGGCGGCCGGTGACTGCTCGGCGGCGCTCGCGCTCGACCCGGAGTCCGCCCGGGCCCATGCCACCCGGGCCCGCAGCCGACAGGCCCTGAAGCAGCTGCCCGAGGCGCTGGCCGACTGGGGCCGGGCCGTCGAACTCGCCCCGGACCAGGCCGCGTCGCTGGTCCAACGCGGCCGGCTGCTGCGTACCCTGGGCCGCTTCGAGGAGGCGCTGCGCGACCTGGATCTGGCCGTCGGCCTCGACCCGTCCGACTGGCTGCACCGGGCCGAGCGCGGCGAGATCCACCGCCTGGCCGGCCGCCCGGCCGAGGCGCTGGCCGAGCTCACCCGGGCCACCGAGCTGAACGGTGCGGAGGGCTGGCCGCTGGCCAGCCGGGGCTGGGTGCTGCACCAGCTCGGCCGCGACCAGGACGCTCTGGCCGACCTGGACCGCTCCCTCGACCTGAATCCGGAGCAGCCGTGGGCACTCACCCGCCGGGCCGAACTGCACCGGAAGGCAGGCCGGTTCAACGCGGCGCTGACTGATCTGAACCTGGCCGTCTCGCTCTCCCCCGGCTGGCAGTGGGTGGTCGCCGAACGCGGTGAGACCCACCGGGTGGCGGGCCGTCACACCGAGGCGCTGGCCGACTTCTCCCGGGCGATCGAGCTCAGCCCGACGTACGCCTGGGCCCTGGTCCGCCGGGGCCAGACCCACGAGCGGCTCGGGCAGCACCGGGAAGCGGCGGCTGACTGGGCCGAGGCGCGACGGCTGGACCCGGAGCTGACGGTCCGGATGCTGAGCAGCGCGCACAGTCAACTCGGCACTTTCCGGGTGCAGTTCGGGAGCGGAGGCGCCCGGGGCCTGCCCGGAGCGTGACCGGTCCGCTACGGTTGCAGCGCGGTTCGGGCAGCGGGAGGGGTGTGCGGTGGAGCTGGAACGTGACGGGGAGTTGGCACCGGCGGCGAAGGCCGGACTCGGGGCGGTGGTCGGGGCCGGGCTGCTGGGGCTCGCCCTGTACGCCTCGGCCAGCGAGGACTGGGCGGCGGCCCTGGGCGGCGGGCTTGTGGTGTCGGCCAGCTCGATGATGGTCGGCGGCGGGGCCGGGTTCCTGTTCGGCATCCCCCGGCTGCTGACCAGCGGGGCGGCGGCCCAGCCGGCCGATCTGAGCGCCACCTCCACCGCGAGCTACGCGCCGAACACCAACCTGGAGCAGGTCTCCGACTGGCTGACCAAGATCCTGCTGGGCGCCGGTCTGACCCAGATCGGCACCCTGCCGCGCCGGCTGGCGCAGCTCGGCGACGCGCTGGCCCCGGTGGTCGGCGGCGGCAGCGGGGCGTCGGCGTTCGCGGCCGCGCTCGCGGTGTACTTCACGGTGCTCGGCTTCCTCTCCGGCTGGCTGCTCACCCGCCTGCGGCTGGCCCGCGCGCTGTCCACCGCCGACCGGCAGACGCTGGCCGACTCGGTCGGCCAGACCGTCCGCCGGGCCAGGGAGCTGGACTTCAGCCCGGCCGAGGTCAGGCGGCTGTTCGAGGCCGAGACCGAGGGCCTGCGGGTGCAGGCACTGGCGCTGTTCCAGGGGCGGCCCGACCACGAGAACCTGCCGCTGGTGATCGGTGCGATCCGCAGCGACCTGTCCGCCTTCGAGCTGCTGCAGGCCCTGCTGGCGGCCCGCGAGGCGATCCTGCAACTGCCGCTGACCCCGGAGGAGAAGCGCAGCCTGCGCTTCGCGGTGGAGGACAAGCTGCGCAACTTCCGTACCGCGCCGAAGGATTCGCGCCGCCGGGTGGTCGGCGAGGAGATCCTCAAGAAGCTCTCCGCCACGGTCCCGAGCCCCACTCCGGCCAAGTAGCTAACGCCCGACCCGGCGGAGCACCAGCACCCGGCGGGTCCGCCCGTCGCCCGGGCGGGCGAACCGGGTGATCTCGCTGGCCACCCGACGCTCCCCCAGCGCGAACCGCAGCCGCGACAGGTGCGGGCAGGGCCGGGCGGCGCCGTCGTGCAGCGGGTGGACCCGGACCTCGCCGCCCGGGGCGGTGACCCGGACCAGTTCGAGCAGCCCGGCCAGCTGCTGCTCGAGCGGGAACAGCTCCGGGTAGGCGAACAGCAGGTACGCGCTCAGGGTGAGCGCGAACGAGCCGTCGGCGAACGGGAGCCGGGGCAGTGCGGCGGCCACGTACCGCTCGGGACGGGCCACGCTGTCGGCGGCGAACAGCCGGCGGGCCCGGTCCCAGCTGCGCAGGTAGCGCTCGGGCCGCAGGTGGGTGGAGGGCAGGTGCCGGTCGGGGGCCGTCGCCAGCCGGGCGGCCATGCTGTCCCGGCCGGCCCGGGCCAGCGCGGTGAGTTCGGGCAGCGGGGCGGCGTACGCCGGGTCGGTGGCGATCACCGTGACGCCGAGTTCGCGGGCCTCGGCGGTCAGTCCGGCGGCGCCACCGGGGCAGTCCAGGACCGGTCCCGGCAGAGCCACCAGGGCGGCCCTGGTCAGGCCGAACAGGCCGCAGTACTCGTCCAGCGGACGGGAGGTGATCAGCGTGCTGGGGGTGTGCACCGGGCCTCCCGAGGATGCGTCAGGCCCGGTACCGGGGAGCGGTACCGGGCCTGTTCATCGCAGCACGGGAGCGGCGGTGCCGCATCCGGTCAGCGGCTGCCGCACAGCCCCTTGACCGCGATCCGGGAGATGTTGGTCAGGCCCCGGATCAGCACCGGGGTCAGGAAGACCAGCAGCAGGCCGAGCAGCGAGACGCCCGCGATGTCCCGGGCCGAGCTGATGTAGTACTCGTGGTGCACGCCCGCGTCGGTGGTGAAGTCGTACACCCGGTAGCCCGGCCAGTCGGTGTAGCGGGCGAACACCCAGTGGTAGGCCGGGTAGAGCGCGACCACCCAGCCGGTCACCAGGAAGGTCACCGTGAGGGTGAAGCTCAGGATGCTCCAGGGCAGCATCAGCACCTGGTACAGCGCCGCCTTCCAGCCCGCCCTGTCGGCCAGCCGGGCGGTGACGGAGCCCCAGAAGCCGGGCCGGGACGGCACCACCGGGGCGGGTGCGGCGACCTCGGTGGCCAGCAGGGTCTCGGCCCGGTACCGCTCCAGCGCGGCGAAGCCCCGGGAGCCCGAGGTGAACAGGGCGAGCACCGGCAGCCCGAGCGCGGTGACCACCAGGCCGAGCCCGAGCGAGAAGAAGGTGACCACGAAGGTGAAGCCCAGGATGGCGAGCGGCAGCGAGCCGAGCACGAAGCCGACCTCCCGGTAGGTGGCGGCGGCGAACGGCGCCCACCAGAACCTCGGGTGCACCCGGCTGCTGCTGTTGCTGCTGCTGCGCTCGGCGTACGGGAAGGTCTGACTGGTCATCACCGGCTCCTCGGTCTCGTTGTCCTGCTCGCTGCCCACCCCTCAAAGGTGCCCGATCGGCGCCCCCGGCGACATGAGGTCCACCGGCGGACCGGGGGTAGGGAGAACCCCACCCCTGTCCGGGGCGAACGGCCCCCGGCCCGGGCACCGGATACCGTACGGGGGTGAACGACGACGACCTCCGGCTCAGCCCGCGTACCCGTGCCGACGACCTGCTCAGGTGGGCGGCCGACCAGGGTCTCGACCCCGTCCCGGTGGAGGCGGTCCGAACGGTGCTGGCCCTGCTGGAGCTGGGCGACGGCCGGATGCACGACGGCTACCCGGAGCTGAGCTCGCCGGTGGTGGAGCAGCTGCTGTACGAGCGGATCTACATGTACGTGCAGCCGGCCTCCGACCCGGGCGCGTACGGGCGGGCGGTGGGGCTGCTGATCGACCATCAGCGGGCCGCCAAGCGGCTGAACGCCAAGCGGCACGAGCGGCTGCACGCCGAGGTGGAGTGGCAGGGCGAGCTGCTCTGCGGGCTGCTCCGGCAGCCGCACCTGGTCACCTGGCCCCGGCTGTACACGCTGCTGCTCCGGGCGGCCGGGGTGGACACCTCCGACCTGGCGGCGGTCCGGGCCTGGCTGGACGGCTTCCGCGAGCTGACGGCGGAGCAGCGGGCCGAGGCGTTCGGCGCGCTGACCGAGCTGGACGAGATCGACGCCGACGGCGGCTGGGGCCGGACCAGGCTGATCTCGATCGGGATGGCCACCGACGGCGCCCGGCTGCTGCTGGAGAACCGGCTGATGCAGCGCAGCTACCGCAACCTGGCCGGGCTGAACGCGCTCGGCCTGCCGATGCCGGACGAGCTCTCCGGCGACTTCGACGGCTTCGAGGCCGCGGTGGTCGAGGAGGCGCTCGGGCTGCTGGGTGAGTGGACCGTCCCGGGGCTGCCCGCCCTGCTGGTGCACGAGTACCCGGACCTGGCCCCGGAGCCTGGCACCGAGGAGATCGAGGCGTACCTCGCCGAGCAGGCGGAGCGATCCGGGGAAGCCGAAGCGACCGACTGACCGGAACGGGCCCACCGTCGGCGGGCCCGTTCCGACGGTGTGTCAGGGGTTGATGCCGCGCTCGCGCAGCCAGTCCAGCGGGTCGACCGGGGCGGCGCCGTCCGGGCGGACCTCGAGGTGCAGGTGCGGTCCGGTGACGTTGCCGGTGGCCCCGACCTTGCCGAGCACGGTGCCGGGGGCGACCTCGCCCGAGGCGGTGGCGATCGAGGACAGGTGGCAGTACCAGATCTCGGTGCCGTCGGTCAGGGTCTCGATCACCCGGTAGCCGTACGCCCCGGACCAGCCGGCCGAGGTGACGGTGCCCGCCCCGACCGCGGTGACCGGGGTGCCGGTGGCGGCCGCGAAGTCCAGGCCGGTGTGCAGGTGCGACCAGTACGAGCCGGACTGGCCGTAGTGGGCGGTCAGCTCGTAGTTGGTGGTCGGCGCCGCGAACGCGCTGCGCTGCTCGGCGCGATTGGCCTCGGCCTCCTGGGCGGCCCGCTTGGCCTCCGCCTCCTGGGCGGCGGCCAGCCGGGCGGACTCGTCGGCGGCGGTGCGCTGCCCGTCGGCCTGGAGCTGGATCCGGGCGGCGAGGGCGAGACCGGGGTCGGCGGAGAGCAGGTGCTGCTGCCCGGCCTGGTCGGCGGAGTCGGCGGCTGCCACGGCGGGCGGCTGCGGGGCCGCGGCGGCCGGGGTGGCGGCAGCGAAGGCGGTCGCGCCGAGGGCGGCGGTCATCGCGGTGACGCCGATCAGCGGGCCGCCGGAGCGGGGCTGACGGGGCATCCGGTGCCTGGCGGCATCCGGGTGGTCCAGCAGCAGCTGGTTGCCGGAGTCGGTACGAGGGTGTGCCTGGGAGTGCGTCGACGCCACGGAGGCGCGCTCCTTTCCTTCCTTCTCGCCTACCGGGTTAGCTGACGGGTTCGGAGCAGGAAGGTCTCCTACGACCGGGTTTGGGGCCCGGCCGATTCACCCCAAGGAACGGTGGTTCCCCGGCTCCCGGACCCACCGGTGACGGCGGGTCCTGAGGATTAGGCGACGGCGCACGGTGCCGTTCTGGTACGGCGTTGCCGACCGCGCTGCGTTATCAAACGTTAATCCTAGGAGCCCGTGATTCCAAGCGGCTAGAGAGGTGCAGTCCATCTCTTCTGACGACCCGTGACCGGAATGCGGCTTTTGCTCTTTCACTCGGTGACGGTGCGCTACCGGAGGTTGAGTATCCGTACTCAGGTGCGCGACAAGGGAGTTGGAGACCCTCAGGACATGAGCCCTTCGATGCAGCCGCGGACCACCAACGCCTACTACCTGCAGGCGGTCCTGTCCTTCGCCCTGGCCAGCTCGGCCCTGGTGATCGGGATCGCCTACCTGCCGGTCAACCCCTGGATGCGCGGCTTCCTGGCGGTCGGCCTGCTCTACGAGATCACCGCGGCGTTCACGCTCGCCAAGGTGATCCGCGACCGCCAGGAAGTCGGCGAGATCTCCAGCCGGGTCGACCAGGCCAGGCTGGAGAAGCTGCTCGCCGAGCACGACCCGTTCCGGGTGGAGGGGATCTGAGCGGCGGTCAGCCCGCCCCCATCTCCGCCCCCGGTCAGCCGTTCGCCCGCTTGGCGGCGTAGGTCTCCCCGCCCGCCGCCCAGTTCTCCAGCGGGATCTCCTCGATCACCACGGTGACCGCCGCCGGGCTCACCCCGGTGATCCGGACGTACGTCTCGGTGAGCTCGCGGGCGATCTCGGCCCGCTGCTCCACGGTCCGACCGGCCAGCTGCTTGACGTTGATGAACGGCATGACGACCCCTCAGGTTCGGTGCGGTGCGATCACCCGCACGCTATCCCAACGCCTCCCTCTTGACGGCTATGGCTATTAGCCTTAGCTTTATGGCTATGACGAAGAACCTCACCACCCAGTACCTGGATGTCCCCGGCGGCCGACTGGCCTACGACGACACCGCCACCGAGACCGGCCTCCCGGTCGTCCTGCTCCCCGGCATGCTCGACTCCCGCACGGTGTACCGGCACCTGCGCCCGCTGCTCACCGCCGCCGGCCACCGGGTGATCACCCTGGACGTGCGCGGCTTCGGCGAGTCCTCGATCGCCTGGACCGACTACTCACCCGCCGCGATCGCCGAGGACACCCTCGCCCTGCTCGACCACCTGGGCATCGAGCGGGCCGCCCTGGTCGGCAACTCCTACACCGGCGCCACCGTCGTGAAGGTCGCCACGCTCGCCCCCGAGCGGGTGGCCGGCATCGCCCTGATCGACGCCTTCATCGAGAACCTGCCGCCGAACGCCTTCCAGCGCGCCCTGGTCAAGACGCTCGGCACCCTGGTGGTGTGGTTCCCCGCCGCCTGGGGCGCCTACCTCAAGAAGGCGTACCCGACCGGCGGGCCCGCCGACCTCGCGGAGTACCGGGCCGCCGCCGTCGCCGCCCTGCGCACCCCCGGCCGCAAGGTCGCCACCCGTGGGCACGTCACCGGTGACTCCGCGCCGGTCGGCTGGACCGCCGGGGTGAGCCGCCCCGCCCTGGTCGTGATGGGCGGTCAGGACCCGGACTTCCCCGACCCGGCCGTGGTGGCCGACCGCCAGGCGGCGGCGCTGAAGGCCCGTAAGGTGATGATCGACGGTGCCGGGCACTACCCGATGGCGGAGTTCCCGCAGGCCACCGCCGACGCCCTGCTCCCCTTCCTGCACGAGGTCGCCTGATGCCGAGGGCCGGACTCTCCCCCGCCGCCGTGGTCGATCACGCCCTGGAGCTGATCGACGCCCAGGGGCCCGAGGGCCTCACGCTGGCCGCCGTGGCCGGCCGGGCGGGTGTCGCCACCCCCTCGCTCTACAAGCACGTCACCGGTGGTCTGACCGAACTGCGCCGGCTGATCGCCGTCCGGGTCACCGAGGAGCTGGCCGAGCGGCTGGCCGAGTCGGTGCTCGGACGCAGCCGGGACGAGGCGATGACCGCACTGCTGAACGCCTACCTGGACTACGCCGAGCAGCACCCGCGCCGGTACGCGGCGCTGCCGCAGGCGCCCGATCCGGACCCGGATCTGACCCGGGCCGCCGCCCGGTTGGTCGGGGTGATCATCGCGGTGCTGAACGGCTACGGCCTGACCGGCGAGGAGTCGGTGCACGCCGCCCGCACGGTCCGTTCGACGGCGCACGGTTTCGCCTCGCTGTCGGCGGGCGGGGCGTTCCGGCTGGCGGCGGATCTGACGGTGACTCGGCAGCGGCTGATCCGGGTGCTGGTCGAGGGCTTGCGGGCCTGGCCGGAAGCGGGATAAACATCGGTTCGTCGGAACGGTATCCGTTCGGGTGGTTTTCGAGACCATTCCGTCGCCGAGCCCGGCCGACACTGGCAGTGTGCAGGCATCCCCGCCTGTCACCAGCACAAAGGATGTGGGCAGATGACGCAGACCGCACGGACGGCCCGTCCCGCCACCGCCCCCATCCCTGAACAGCACATCCCCAGGCAGCGCAGCCCGCTCGCCACCCCGGCCGCCACCACCCCGGAGCGTGGCACTGCCCGTCGGTTCCTGGAGATCATCCTCGGCGCCCGCTCGCTGCGGCCGGTCACCGCCGGAGCCCAGCAGTCGTACGGCGAGTGCGACGGCCAGTGAGGCCGATCGGCCGCCGACAGAAGGCCTGAAACGCACATCTGACGCTAGATTGAGCTGACGGAAGGTCAGCCCCGGCGGAGGTCAGGTGCCCGCAGTCACCACGATGGCCCGGCAGTTCGCCGGGCGGCTGCGGCGCGGTCCGGCCGGCCGCTGGTCGAGCCAGCTGCTGGACGGCGACCCGGCCGCCGAGAAGGCCGCACTCGGACTGCTCCTGATCCTGGTCGCACTGCTCTCGCTGCTGGCCATCGCCGCCCCCACCGGCTGCCCGCCCTCCGCACTGACGCTGCCGCTGATCCTCGGCGGCTTCCTGCTGCACACCCGCCGCCAGGTCGGCCTGCTGCTCGGGGTCGGAGTCGGCCTGCTCGCCTGCTGGTGGCTGCGCGAACCGTTGGGAGTGACCCCCGGCTCGGCCTGGGTGGTCGGCGCGGCAGCCCTGGTGGTGCTGCTGACCTCCCGCTACCGCAGCAGGCTCGGCCTGCGCGGCACCCGGGGCGACGCGATGCTGCGGGAACTCTCCGAGCGCACCACCGCCCTCGGCAGGCTGCCCGACCGGCTGCTGGACTGGCGGTTCCACCAGGCCCTCGCGCCGGTCAGCGGCACCTTCTTCTCCGGCGACTTCCTGCTCTCCGCGCACCGCCCCGACCGGGACCTGCTGGAAATCCTGCTGGTGGACGTCTCCGGCAAGGGCAGCCGGGCGGCGGCCCGGTCGATGCACCTGTCCGGCGCCTTCGCCATGCTGCTCGGCTCGGTACCGCCGGAGTCCTTCCTGCCCACCGCCAACGAGTTCCTGGTCAGGCTCGGCGGAGACGAGGAGTTCGCCACCGCCGTCCACCTCGCCCTGCACCCCTCGCACGGCGGCTACCGGATCTTCACGGCGGGCCATCCGCCGGCCGCCCAGTACCACCGCGAGTCGGGCGGCAGCTGGCTGCTGGTCGGCGACGGCGGCCCGGCGCTCGGCATCCTGCCCGGCGCCCCCTACCCGCCCACCGAGGGCCGGCTCGCGCTCGGGGATGCGCTGCTGCTCTACAGCGACGGCCTGGTCGAGGTCCCCGGCGAGGACATCGACGACGGGATCGCCCGGCTGCTCCGGGCTGCCGCCCCGCTGCTCCGCTACGGCGGCGGCGACCCGGCCGCCGAGCTGCTCGGCACGGTGGCCCGCAACGTCGCCGACGACCGCACCCTCGTGGTGGTCCGCCGCCTCGGCGCAGGCAGCTGAGCCTTCTGCAGGTGCTCAGCCGTCTACTGCCCAGGGGCTCGGGGAACTGCGAGGAGATCTGGCGTTCGGGTCACTGCGAAGGTGCCTGACCACTTACGCACCGATCACCTTTTCCGAGGTCGGCGTCGCAGTTCCCCGAGCCCCTGACCGTAGATGCCGAGCTGAGTGTGTCCGGAACCGCCAAATAGGGGGTGAGCAAATAAGATGTTCAGCATTACCTGAGCGAGCGGAAGGGCGGGGCTTCCGATGGACCTGACCTCGCCATGGCTGCCGCCGGAGGACGAGACCCGGCTGCAGGGCGCCCGGACCTCGATGCGCTGCGTACGGCTGCTGCTGCGCAGTGGGAGCGCCACCGAACTGCTCGGCACCATCCTGGCCGAGGGCCCCGGCTGGATCACCGGTGAGGGCTCGGCGCTGTACCTGACCGACGCCGAGGGGATGCTGCGGCTCGCGGCCTCGCACGGCCTGCCGGAGTGGGCGCACGAGCACTACAGCCTGGTGGACCCCAAGTCCGACCTCCCCGCGGCGCTCGCGCTGCGCCGCCGCGAGACGGTGCTGCTCAGTCCGGAGCAGACCAGCACCGACTACCCCAAGACGCTGGCCGGACGGGGCACCGGGCTGGTCGCGCTGGCGATCATGCCGCTGATCGTGGACGGGGTGGCGATCGGTGCGCTGGCGCTCGCGCTGGCCCACCGGGGCACCGTGCCGCGCCGCGACATCGACGTGCTGGAGACCCTGGCGGAGGCCGTCGCGCACCGGCTCTCACATCTGATCGACCACGTCCAGGCGGCCGAGCACCACCTGCCGCCCGGCGTCCGGGCCGGCGGGGCGCCGGCCGGGCAGCCCGTGCTGGCGCTGGCGGCGCTGGCCGCCGGGGCGGGGGCGTTCGACCGTGACCTGGTCACCGGTGAGACGGCCTGGGACGCCCGGGCGTACCGGCTGTTCGGGCTGACCGCGCCGCCGGAGGCGGAGACCGCGCCCGCGCCGGACCTGGCCAAGTTGGTGCACCCCGAGGACCTGCCGGACCTCCAGGCGGGCATGGCCGAGGCGCTCGCCTCCGGTGGCCCGTACCGGCTGCGCTACCGGGTCCGGCGGGACGACGGGAGCTCCGTGCTGGTGCAGGAGGACGGCGAGGTGATGCTCGACACCCACGGCCGGCCGGTCAGGGTGGCCGGCCTGCTGACCGACCGTCAGCGCACCGGCGAGACCGCCGACCCCGGCACCGGGCCGGCCGACGGGCCGGTAGCGGGCGCCAGGTCGGCGCTGCTGCTGGCGCTGACCCGGACACTGTCCCGGGCGGTCAGCGTCCGGGACGTCACCACCGCGATGACCGACATAGCCAGGCCCGCGCTGGGCGCGGCCAGCCTGGTGCTGGACCTGGTGGACGAGGGCCGGCTGCTGCCGATCTCGCACACCGTCTTCGGCGGCCCGTACCGGACCGAGCTGAGCCGTCTGCACGACCTCTCGGCCGGGGTGATGCAGTCCGCGCTGGCCCGGGCCGTCCCGCTGTTCAGCGAGCCCGGGCAGCAGGCCACCGGCAATCCGCTGGCCCCGGCGGCCTGGGCGGTGCTGCCGCTGGTGGCGTCCGGGCGGCAGGTCGGGTCCTGCCTGATCACCTTCGCCACCGAGCGGGCCTTCAGCCGGGAGGACCGCACCATGTACTCGGCCTTCGCGGGCATCCTGGCCCAGTCGCTGGAGCGGGCCAGGCTGTACGACACCCACCACTACCGGGCCACCGAGCTGCAGCGGGCGATGCTGCCGCGCAGGCTGCCGAAGCTGCCGGGGGTGACCACCGCCGCGCGCTATCTGCCGAGCACCGAGGGGATGCAGATCGGCGGCGACTGGTACGACCTGATCCCGCTGCCGGACGGCCGGGTCGGGCTGGTGATCGGCGACGTCCAGGGGCACAACGCCGAGGCCAGCGCCGTGATGGGCCAGCTCCGCAGCGGGCTGCGGGCGTACGCCACCGACGGGCACGATCCGGCGGCCACCCTGGCCAGGACCAGCCGGCTGCTGGCCGAGCTGGACACCGACCTGTTCGCGACCTGCCTCTACCTGACGCTGGATCCGGTCACCGGACAGCTGGACGGCGCCCGGGCCGGACACCCGCCGCCGGTCCGGATCACCGGGCACCGGGCGGTCGAGCTGGAGCTGCCCGGCGGTCCGCCGCTGGGAGTGGACCCGCACGGGGACTACCCCCTGACGGTGAGTCGGCTGGCGCCGGGCGAGGCCCTGCTGGTGTACACCGACGGCCTGGTCGAGGACCGGAACGAGGACTACGACGAGTCGGTGCAGCGGATGATCGGCGGTCTCGAGCTGTGGAGCCGCCGGACCGGCGGGGCGGACCGGGACGGTTCCGACGGTGCGCTGGAGCGGCTGGCCGACCTGCTCACTCTGAACGTGACCGAACGACCCTCCCGACCGGACGACGTCGCGCTGCTCCTGCTGCACCGGACCCGGTCGGCCGACTGAAACTACCTGCCGGTAGCGATAGTTGACTGTACACGGCCGCCCACCTGCGGTTTCTGACCCCTCGACACAGCGCGCGTCCCACTTTTTGACCGGATCAGATCACTGAACGTCAGATCCGTTCATACTTCCGTAGGATCACCACCCTAGAATTCGCCGCGTGACGATGACTCAGTGGTTCGGTGCGGCCCTCGCTGCCATCACCGTTCTCGCTTTCCTGGCCGCCGCCCGGTACCACGCGGTCAGCCGCACCCTGCGGACCCGGCTGGCCGAGACCGAGCAGGCGAACGCCGAACTCCGCGATCAGGTCAGGGCCGAGACCGAGCGGCGGAGCACCGAGAGCGCGGCCGTCCAGCAGGAGCAGGAGCTGAACGCCTCCACCCAGCGGGCCTTCCTCAGCGTGGCCCGCCGGATCCTGGTGATGGCGCACGACCAGCAGGCCGGGCTGGACGAGATGGAACGCACCCACGACGACCCGGAGTTGCTGGAGGGTCTGCTCCGGGCCGACCACGCGGCGGCCCAACAGGCCAGGCTGGCCCAGACCCTGGCCGTGCTCTGCGGAGCCCGGGCGGGCCGGCACTGGCCCGAGCCGGTCGCGCTGGAGGACGTGGTGCGCGGCGCGCAGTCCCGCATCCTGCCGTTCCAGCGGGTGGTGGTCAGCAGCCGGACCGAGACCGCCGTGGTCGGCGCGGCCGCCGAGGCGCTGATCCACGCGGTGGCCGAACTGCTGGACAACGCCACCCGCTACTCCCCGCCCAGCACCCAGGTGTTCGTGACCCTGATGCCGGTGCACAACGGCGCCGTGATCGAGATCGACGACGGCGGCGTCGGCATGCCCGAGCACGCGATCCTGAAGGCCGCCGCTGCCCTGGCCGGCGGCTCCGGCCTGGAGGTCTCCCGGCTCGGCGAGGTCCCGCAGCTGGGCCTGGCGGCGGTCGGCCGGCTGGCCGAGCAGTACGGGTTCCGGGTCACCCTCAGCTCGGCACCCTCGCCGTACGGCGGGGTCCGGGTGGTGGTGCTGCTGCCGACCGCGCTGCTCACCGAAGCGCTGCCGACCCCGGCCGCACCGTCCGCCGAGCGGCGTACCGCGCTGCCCGAACGGCCGCCCACCGCCCGGACGGGTGACGGCGGGCTGCCCCGCCGGTCCAACCGGCGCGGCACCGGCGGCGAACCGCCGGCCACCACCTTCGGCGGTACCCCCGTGCCGCCGCGCTCGGCCCGGGAGGCGCAGACCTTCCTGTCGCTCTTCCAGGCGGGCACCGCCAGCGGCCGGTCGGCCGCGCGGCACCAGCAGGACCAGTACCCCGACTCCCCCCAACCTCAGCGCTCCGGAGACCTCCATGACCCCGAATCCTGACCTCGGCTGGCTGCTCGCCGACATCGTCACCGTCCCCGAGGTGCAGCACGCCATCGTGGTGTCCAACGACGGTCTCGAGATCGGCCGCAGCGAGCGGATCGCCCGGGACGACGCCGAGCGACTGGCCGCCGCCTGCTCCGGCCTGCAGTCGCTGGCCCGGGGCGTGGCGCACGGCTTCGGCGGCCCGCAGAGCAGCACCCGGCAGATCATCGTCGAGTACGGCGGCGGCTACCTGTTCGTGGTCGCGGCCGGGGCCGGGGCACACCTCGCGGTGGTGACCGGCGAGGCGGTGGACGCGGGCCTGGTGGCGTACCAGATGCAGGTGCTGGTCGAGCGGATCGGCAGCCACCTGACCAGCCCTCCCCGGGCCGAGCATTCGGCCGGGAGCGCGCGGTGACCGGGCCGGTCCGGCCGTACGTGATCACCGGTGGGCGGAGCCGCCCGAGCCGGAACGTGCTGGCGCTGGAGAGCCTGGTCGCCACCGTGCCCGGCAGTGCCCCGGAGCCCGGCGGCCTGAACCGGGAGCAGCAGCGGATCCTGACGATCTGCCAGGAGCTGCTCTCGATCGCCGAGATCGCCGCCCACCTGCGACTCTCGCTCGGTGTGGTCAAGGTGCTGATCGGTGATCTCTGGGACCTCGGCGCCGTCCTGGTCCGTCCCCCCGTGCCACAGGCCGAACGCCTGCCCACCACCCTCCTGGAGGAGGTGCTCCTTGGCCTCCGCCAACTCCGCTGAGCCCCGGCCCGCCTATCTGCCGGACACCGTCCAGAGTGCCGTGAAGATCCTGGTCACCGGCCCGTTCGGGGTCGGCAAGACCACCCTGGTCGGCTCGCTCAGCGAGATCGCCCCGCTGCGGACCGAGGAGACCATGACGGTCGCCGGGACCGACGTGGACGACCTGACCGGGCGGCCGGACAAGACCACCACCACGGTGGCGCTGGACTTCGGCCGGATCACCCTGAACTCCCGGCTCGCGCTCTACCTGTTCGGCACTCCGGGCCAGCAGCGGTTCTGGCCGCTCTGGGAGGACCTCTCGCGCGGGGCGCTGGGGGCCATCGCGCTGGTGGACGCCCGGCGGATCGAGGAGAGCTTCGACGTACTGGGGCAGTTGGAGGAGCAGCGGATCCCGTTCGCGGTGGCCGTCAACACCTTCCCGGACACCCCGGACCACCCCGAGGACGAACTCAGGGCGGCGCTCGACCTGCTGCCCGAGGTGCCGATCCTCCGGTGCGATGCCCGGGACCGCCGGGCCTCGTACGACGTCCTGATCGACTTCGTCGACCACCTGCACTCGACTGCGGTACTGGAGCTCCAGCGATGACAACTCCCCAGCCGGAGACGGCTGCTGCGGCCCCGCCGCCCGGCTGTCCGGCCCACCGGCCGGCTGCTCTCTTCGGTACGGCGGTGGCCGAGGACCCGCACGGCCTGTACGCCCGGCTGCGCGAGCAGCACGGCCCGGTGGCGCCGATCGAGCTGGAGCCGGGGGTGGAGGCCTGGCTCGTGCTCGGCTACCCCGAGCTGCTCGAACTCACCCGGAACGAGCAGCTGTTCTCCAAGGACTCGCGCCGCTGGCGGGTCCCCGCCGAGGGCCGGCTGAAGCCGGACTCCCGGCTGCTGCCGATGACCGCCTGGCGGCCGACCCTGCTCAACCTGGACGGCGCCGAGCACCAGCGGCTGCGGGCGGCGGTCTCCGAGACGCTGGCCCGGATCGACCACCGGCAGCTGCGGCAGGCCACCGAGGCCGCGGCGGACACCCTGATCGACGGCTGGGGCCCGGACGGCACCGCCGACCTGATCGCCCAGTACGCCCGTCGGCTGCCGCTGATGGTGTTCACCCAGCTGATCGGCCTGCCGGCCGCGGCCGGGCCGCACATCGTCGAGCTGATCAGCCACTTCGTGGACAGCAGCGACAAGTCGGTGCGGGCCAACGCCGAGTTCCAGGCGATCCTGCTCGACCTGGTCCGGCAGCGCCGCGAGCGGCCCGCCGCCGACCTGACCTCCTGGCTGCTGGCCCACCAGGCCGCGATGACCGACGAGGAGGCGGTGCACCACCTGGTGGTGATCATGGTCGCGGGCAACGAGACCACCATCAACTGGACCGGCAACACGCTCCGGCTGCTGCTCACCGACCGCCGGTTCCGGGCCACCCTGACGGGTGGTCGGCTGACCGTCTCGGACGCCCTCGACGAGGTGCTCTGGCGGGACCCGCCGACCCAGAACTTCCCCGGCCGCTGGGCCACCGTCGACACCGTGCTCGGCGGCCAGTACATCAGCGCGGGCGACATGCTGGTGCTCGGCCTGGCCGCCGCCAACGCCGACCCCTCGGTGCTCACCTCCGACGGCGTCGCCGGCAACCGGGCCCACCTGGCCTGGGGCGCGGGCAAGCACGTCTGCCCGGCCCAGCACCCGGCCCGGCTGATCGTGGAGACCGCGGTGGAGACCCTGCTGCACCGGCTTCCCGATCTCCAACTCGCCGTCCCCGGCCATGAACTGGCCTGGCGTCCGTCCCCCTGGTCGCGAGCCCTGGTCGCCCTGCCGGTGCTCTACAGCGCCTTCACCCCGCCGCGCACTCCCCCCTCCGAAAGGCCCGCATGGACGCCACCGCCGCTCCCCTCCGTCTCGACCCCTTCGGCGGCGACCAGCACGCCGAGAACGCCCGGCTCAGGGCGGCCGGGCCCGCGGTCCTGGTGGAGCTCCCTGGCGGGGTGGTGGTCTGGGCGATAGCCCGGCACGAGACGCTCCAGACGCTGCTGAACGACCCCCGGGTCGGCAAGAACGCCCAGCTCTGGACCACCTTCAGGGAGGGCCGCCTGCCGGAGGGCTGGCCGCTGCTCAACTTCGTCACGGTGCCCGGCATGGTGACCGCCGACGGCGAGCACCACCGGCGGCTGCGCGGGCTGGTCAGCCAGGCCTTCACCCCGCGCCGGATCGCCGAACTGGCTCCCGCGATCGAGGCCAGGGCCGCCCTGCTGCTCGACGAAGTCGCCGTGCTGGAAGGCGACTTCGACCTGCGGGAGCACTTCGCCTACCCGCTCCCGATGCAGGTGATCGGCGAGCTGCTCGGCCTGCCACCCAAGCAGCAGGACGAGCTGCACGAGCTCTCCAACACCCTGGTCTCCAGCTCGGCCACGCCCGCCGCCGCGGTCGCCGCGCAGCAGGGCCTGT
The DNA here is from genome assembly GCF_054049135.1 of Kitasatospora sp. P5_F3. Lineage (NCBI taxonomy): Bacteria > Bacillati > Actinomycetota > Actinomycetes > Kitasatosporales > Streptomycetaceae > Kitasatospora > Kitasatospora sp. P5_F3. The sequence continues at coordinate 37,528 of NZ_JBFUMY010000029.1, forward strand.
TCGCGCTGCTCGCCTCAGTGGTGGCGGGCAAGCGGGCCGAACCCGGCGACGACCTGACCACCGACCTGATCGCCGCCCGGGCGGACGACGACCGGCTCACCGAACAGGAGCTGGTCGGCACCCTGCTGCTGATGCTGGTCGCCGGTCACGAGACCACGCTCAACCTGATCACCAACGCGGTCCGGGCCCTGCTCGCCCACCCCGCGCAGCTGGACCGGGTGCTGGACGGTACGTACTCGTGGGCCGCGGTGGTCGAGGAGACGCTGCGGTACGACTCCCCGGTCGGCCAGTTCCCGCTCCGGTACGCGACCGAGGACATCCAGGTCGGCGAGGTGACCATCCGTCAGGGCGAGGCGCTGATCGCCTCGTACGCCTCGGCCGGCCGCGACGAGGAGCACTTCGCGGACGCCGACCGGTTCGACCTCTCCCGCAAGCCCGCCAAGCACCTCTCGCTCGGCCACGGCCCGCACTTCTGCCTCGGCGCCGGGCTCGCCCGGCTGGAGGCGGAGACGGCGCTGCGGCAGCTCTTCACCCGCTTCCCCGGCCTGCGGCTCGCGGACGGGCCGACGCCCGAGCCGATCGCGTCCTTCGTCAGCAACAGCGTGAAGACCCTGACCGTCCGAACGGGCTGAACCCTTTCTACGGGCACGAGGTTGCACTACCCAGGGGCTTGGTTGCCCTTGTAAGAGAGGGCGACCAGGAAACCCGGTAGTCCCCTAACTATCAGAAAGTTAGGGTGCAGCATGGCGCCAAAGAAGATCATCCCGGGCAGCGAAGCACCGGTCACACCCTATGACGGGTGTGGTCTGTGCTTCGTGGGGGTGCGTCGGTTGTCGCGGTTGCAGGGGGCAACCAGCAGCCCGACCAAGCAGATGGCGCAGATCCTCGGGGCGGTGGCCGAGGTGGGCGGCCACATCATCGCGTGGGCGGACGACTGGGAGGTCTCCGGCGCGACCGATCCGAAGACCCGGCCCGGTCTCGGCCCGTGGCTGTGCGACCAGCAGGGCCCCTACGACGGGCTCGCCGCCTCGGCGGTCGACCGGATCGGCCGCAACCAGGTCGACACCCTGGTGACCGCCTACGCGAACAAGAACGCCGGGCGGCACCTGGTGACGGCGGACCATCCCGGGCTGTGGGATCTTGACGACTCGAATCAAGAGGTCGAGTTCTCGATCAAGTCGCTCGGTGCGCAGATGGAACACCGGTCCATCCGGAAGCGCAACCAGGACGAGAGCAAGCGTGCCCGCGAGGCGGGACAGGTCGCGCATCGCCCCTCATACGGGTACCGGCATGTGCGGCCCTCTCCGACGCAGAAGGTCACCCACACCGAACTGGACCCCGACTCGGCGCAGAATGCGCGGGAGGTGGCGCGGCGCGTCCTGGCGGACACCACCCGCAAGACGACGCCGGACAGCGAGGCCGCGCGGCTCACCCGGGCGGGGGTGCTGAATCCGGCCGACCGGATGGCGGTGCTGTACGGGCGTGAGCCGCAGGGCCTTCCGTGGCACGGCAGTTCGCTGCGGAAGATCCTGATCAGCGAGGCCGCGTTGGGCTACCTCATGGTGGGTGGCAAGCCGCACATCGGGCCCGACGGGCGTCCGGTGAAGGTTGCTCCCGAGCTGTGGGACCGCCCCACCCATGAGGCTCTTAAGAAGCGGCTGACCCCGCAGCCCACCGGCAAGCCGAGGAAGGAGCGCGCGGCGCGGGGTGAGCGGATGCAGTCCGGCATCGCGGTGTGCGGGAACTGCCGGGCGAAGATGCTGTGCACCGGTTCGGCGATGGTCGGCGGGGTGCGGGTGCCCGCGTTCCAGTGCACCGCCCGCACTCGGGGCCTGCCCGGTTCCGAGCACTGCAAGCCCGCCCCGTCCGCAGCGATCGTCACGCTCGACGCGCTGACCCGGGCATGGTTCCTCGGCCGGTTCGGCGAGGGGCAGGTCATGCGCCGGGTGTTCGACGCCGGTAGCGGGTTCGCCGCGCAGATCGCCGAACTCAAGGCCAACCGGACCCGGTTGCAGGCCGACCGCACGGCGGGACTGTACGACGCCGCCGATCAGGAGGAGTGGTTCCGTCAGCAGTACGCCCAACTCACCGCCGAAATAGCGGAGTTGGAGCAGCAACCCGAGAGGCCCGCCGGATGGCGCAAGGTGCCGACCGGACAGACCATCGCCGACGAGTGGCACGCCGCGAAGGATGACGCCGAGCGGCGCGGGATGCTGGAGGAACACGGCGTACGCGTCGTGGTGCACCCGTGGCGCAAGGGACTCAAGCTCGCCGACCGGGTCGAGTTCACGGCCGACGTCGCCGACCGCCCCGCCACCAAGCGCACCAGCCTGCGACTCGCCGAACCCGAGCCCGCAGCGGCCCCCGTGGGCGATCTTCCCGGCCCCCCGGCAGTCCCGGAAGCCCAGCGGCCCGATGCGCCGTCAGGCGCCGCTGTAGCGGCCTGAGAACACCCCGACAGCCCCGGTCTAGCCCCGCGCCCGGCCGGGGCTTCGTCGTGCCCGCAGGCGGTCGCCAGCTGGCATGCGAGAAAGTGAGACGCAGCTCACATTTTGTGATGTGCCTATTTGTGACGATATGCGGGACATCTCTGGGCCCTCTTATAAGTAGGGGGAGAATTTCTCCCCCTCTCTAACGGGTAGGCCAGGAATCCCTCCCCGTCCACAGCAAGTGCGGACGGGGTACCCCTGACCTCCCCAATGCTTTGAAGCCGGAAGGGCGTCGCAGCCGCGCGCTCAGGCGACCTTCCCTCCATACAGGCAGCAGGAGGGGATGCGGGTTGCCAGGCGGGTGACTCTCCGTCCCTACACGGGGGACACCCCGGGAATCCGTCCCTCCCTACGTAGGGGCAGGACGGGGAATCCTCGGTCCCTACAAGGCCCGAGCGGGAATCCCTCCGTCCCTACAGGTCCCGACGCCATCCGACGCCAAGCGACGGCAGGTCGACGTATTGCGGTAGTGACCGAACCGCGATAGCAACCAGTTCCGGCAGCCACTCAACGTAATGCAACGATGCCCGCTGCCGGTATCGACGCATTCCAGCAGGATTCCGACGCATTCGGAGCCGATGGGTGATAGATACGACGAATTAATGAGAGGTCAATGATGGAAGACAATAGTAATGCCGATCTGCTCGACCTCCTCAGGCAGGCCGAAGAAGCCGCATGGCGGGCAGCCGGCCCGATGCCCGAGGACGGCGGCCAGACACACCGACTTATCGCACTCGCCCTAAAGCGGGCTGAGGAGCTGCTGAGGCCCGGTACCTGCGCACGGCTGGACTGCCCCAACGTCGTGACCTACAGCGGGCGCGGACGGCGCTCCCGCTACTGCAACCGGGCATGCCGGGACTGGGACCGTCAGCGAAAGACCCGCCAGCAGCGTCGGGACCAGCAGCAGGAGCATGAGAGGGGGTGTTACGAAATTCGGTGAACCTAAACAGTCTCTAGGTTTTTCTCCTACATGTAAGAGAAAAACCAGACAACCGTTGCCCTACCACCCTTAACGTAACGACCTCGGATGGTGCCCTTGGGCTACTACAGCGCCGACAGTCACGCCGACGACTGCGAGAACTGCGGACGCACGCTGATCGGCCGCCAGGAACGCTACTGCTCCGCCACTTGCCGACAAACTGCCTTCCGCAACAGCAAGCAGCCTCGCCGCTGGCAGCTCAAGCCGTGCCCGCTGTGCGGCGAGCACTTCGAAGCGACCAGCACACGAAAGAAGTATTGCGACTACTACGACGAAGCCGAGAGGGACTGCCAGACAGCACAGGACGACCTGGAGGAAGCCGCCGAGCTGGCCGGACTCGCCCGCACGGAAGCCGAATGCGCCCATTGCTCCGGGCCTGCCGGATGGACCGGCAGAGGCCGCCCCAGACGCTTCTGTTCCCCGCGCTGCAAGCAAGCCGACTACCGGGTACGCCGGGCAACCGCCGCGCCCCAGTAACGAACACCGTCACGTGACGGTGCTGCCCCCTCTCTCACCTCTGAGACAGGGGATTTTTCATGCCCCGAACCAACCGAAAGGAGCGCCACCCATCCGCCGGATCAGCCGGCCAGGGTGGCAACAAAGCCATGAACCTCGTTGACACGATTCTCGACAACATCAAGCGACTGCGTACGGGTGGCGAGCGAAACGCCGAGCGGATCGCCGACGCGGAAGCCGCGCTGGATCTCGCCATCGAGCTGGAGAACGCCCACCGGACGATCGAGCTGCACGAGACCCTGGTGCACGCCCACGATGCCGCGTAAACCGCGTACCCCCTGCTCGGTCCCGGGCTGCCCGGAGCTGACAACTGGTGGGCGCTGCAAGGAACATGAGCGTGAGGCAACCAGGAATAGGCAGACCCCGGGCACCAGCGCGTACGGCCCTCGCTGGCCCCGCATCCGACGGGCCTACCTGTACGCCCATCCCTGGTGCGTGCTGTGTGCTCGCGCTGCGGTCGTTGCCGACCACTTCCCTTTGAGTCGACGGCAGTTGCTCGCCGAGGGCGTGTCCGATCCGGATGCCTGGCATCGGCTACGACCGTTGTGTACGTCGTGCCACAACACCGAGACGGCGAAGCACCAGCCGGGCGGTTGGGCTGCCGAGCGGGTTTCGCCTCGGCGCTGGTGACCCACCCCAGGCACCCACCCCCGAGCCCACTCCCAGAGGCACGGGAGGGAGGCGGAAAAAACGCGCCGGGGCTGTAGCCGTTATTGGTAGTCCCGGCACCCCGAATCGCCATATCGAAAGGAGGCTGAATGGCCGACCGGTACCGACCAACGCCCGCCAACGTGCGGGCACGAGAAGGCAATCCGTCCAAACGAGAGATCAAAGAAGGGGTGATCGTGCCCCGCGCCGTTCTGGCCGAGCCTGACTGGCGACAGGTGTTCACCCCGTCCCACTCCGCCGAGACCGAGCGGGCCAACGTCAGGTGCCGGGAAGTGGCGTCCGAGGAATGGCGCCGCATCGTGCCCGTGCTGGAGATCGCGGCCGGTCTCGGTGAGGTCGACCATACGACCGTCAAGGACCTGTGCGTCTGCGTCGCCCGCATCGACCAGGCAGAGCGGGACCTGTCAACGCGCGGGCTCATGGTGACCGCCGAGCGCGGAACCGTGAAGAACGGCGCCGCCACCATCGCCGCGCAGTACCGATCCCAACTCGCCCGCTACATACGCGAATTGGGGCTGTCGCCGAGCGCCCGAGTTGCCATCACGGCACCCGAGCCCGACGACGAATCCGACGTGTGGGACTGACCACGCACACGCTCAACTGCCCTACTAAACCTACTGATTGAGAGATCCAACCATGGCACTAACCCTTGCCGAGTCCGCGAAACTCTCGGAGAACGACCTTCAGCGGGGCGTGATCGAGATGTTCGTTCAGGAGTCGCCGATTCTCGACCGGCTGCCGCTGATCAGCTTCGAAGGCTCCGCCTACCAGTACAACGAGGAGTCCAAGCTTCCGGGCGTCTCGTTCCGTGGCGTGTACGAGGCGTACCCAGAGTCCACGGGTGCGGTGAACCAGCGCACCGAGACGCTGGCGATCCTCGGCGGTGATGCGGACGTGGACAAGTTCATCGCACACACCCGGGGCGACCTGAACGACCAGCGCGCCGTACAGGAGACGATGAAGGTCAAGGCGGCGTCGATCCACTTCGCCGACCAGTTCTTCAACGGCGACACGATGGTGAACCCGCTCGGCTTCGACGGACTGCGCAAGCGTCTGATCGGACGCCAGGTAGTCGACGGCGCGTCCGTCGGCCCGGTGGCAGGCGGTTACGACTTCTTCGACAAGCTCGACGCCCTGGCGGCCGCCGTGCCGGGCCTGACCGGCAGCAACGGCGCGCTCTACATGAACGCCGCGCTGATTGCCAAGGTCCGGTCCGGATTCCGCCGCCTCGGCGGCAACGAGCTGCTGACTGCGCAGATCGACGGCAAGCACGTCACGATGTGGAACGGCGTTCCGATGCTGGAGCCGGGCCAGAAGCTCGACGGTACCGACGTTCTGCCGCTGACGGCCGGCGAGGGCGGCAAGGAGACGGGCGACGTGTACGCGGTGCGCTTCGGCACCACCGAGGCCAACGCCGGAGTCACCGGACTGACCAACGGCGGCATCCAGGTGACCGACCTCGGCGAAGCCCACGACAAGCCCGTGTACCGAACCCGGGTTGAGTTCTACTGCGGCATCGCCATGTTTGGCGGCCGAGCAGCCGCACGCCTCACCAACGTACTGAACGGCTGACCTACCAGCAGGACCACAACGGCCCCCGATCTACCTCCCAGCGCGGGCGGTGGAGCGGGGGCCGTTTCGGCGTTCACCAAGCTTGGCTCAGACCAGTTTCCAGTAACGGAAACCCGAGCCTCTTGCGGCTTCCTGATCACGGCCGGGAGGATCGAACCCGACACTGGGACCGGCAGAGGGGGCACCGTGCTAGTTCGTAAGCTCGCAAGCTCGTGTGACGACGGGGACTGTCCGACGCTGTACGCGACCGACCGGGGGACTCTGCTCGTTCAGGGCGAGACTCCGGTTGACCACGGCCTGACGCTCCCTGGTCATGAGACTGTGGTCGAGATCCCGATGGAACTCATCCGGAAGGCCATCCGTGACAACCTCATCTAGGACACTCGGAGAGTGGTTCGAAGCATTCGAACGGGAAGCCTTCCGACTGGAAACGATGGACGACTACAGTCAGTCCGGCGGGGTCGACGCTTACCAGGCATTCCTTGCTGGTGAACCACAGCCGGAGTCGTACAAGTCGGCCCCGTGGGTGGACACCGTACGAAACGCCACGCGAGCCGGTAAGCGAATGTACCGAGTGCACGTCCTCTCGCGTCCGCTCACGCCCTATCTGCGATTCGAACTCGCTTGGGGATATCACCGTAACGCGCGGGCGGGTGAGGAGTTCTTCATTCTCGACACAACCGATCAGGAGAACCCGATCTCCCATGCGACCGACTTCTGGCTGTTCGACAGTCACACTGTCGGGGCCATGAACTATGACGGTGAGGGAAAATACCTCGGGGCAGACTTTCCCGGAGCTGATCGGCTGCCCGATTTCCTGGCCTACCGTGACTCGGCACTGGCACATGCTGAGCCATTCGCCGAATGGTGGGCAAAGTACGGCGAGTGAACAGTACAGATATTGGGGCTGCGCTGCGGGAAATGCGAGAGGCATCCGGAAAGGAAGCCAAAGCAGTCTCCCGTGGCGCACTCATGTCTCCGAGCAAGCTGAGCAAGATTGAGACCGGCAAGGCGCCGGCCAGTGTCGCGGACGTGGAACGCATCCTCACGGCCATAGGCGTCTCGGAGGAGATCAAGGCCAAGTACATGGCTGCGGCCCGCGCTCAGGCCACCGAGGCTACGGCCTGGCGCCTATACCGGCGGTTGGGCTTCCATCGGAAGCAGCAGCAGATCCGGGCGCTAGACGAGTCAATGGGTGCTCTGAAACTTTTCCAACCTTCTCTTATCCCCGGCCTCTTGCAGACCCCTGAATACGTGCGGGCAGTGCTGTCCAGGAAGAATCTAGGGGACGATGCGCTAGTCCGCACGATTGCGGCAAGGTTGGACCGACAGCAAGTCCTTTACGACTCCACCAAGGTTCTTAGGTTCGTCATCACGGAATCAGTCCTCCGCTGGCGACTGCTTCCGGCCGCGATGATGGCCGGTCAGTTGGACCGTCTCATCTCTGTCTCTCGATTGCCAAACGTAGACATCCGGATAGTGCCCCTCGACATGAAGCAGGCAGACGCACCAGGGCATTCCTTCGTGATCCGGGATGATCGCATTGTGACAGTGGAAACAGTCCATGCCGAGATGATTGTCACCGATCCTCGTGACGTGGCGCTCTACCTGCAAAAGTTCGACGGATTCGAGCGTGCTTCCTTGTCGGGTGACGAGATGCGAGCCATGGTCGAAGCTATCCGAGACGGTTTCTTGCGGGAACGGGAAACCGCATAGGTGATGCTTCTCCATTTGGCTACATTGGTCGCTCCACATACCATTCAGCCGAGGGGGATAAGTGGCACTCCTGGCAAATCCCACACCGACCGGTACAGCCGAGCCTGGCACGATGTTCACAGTGTCAGTCGAGGGGGTGATCAAGCCCGCGACGTTCACCGGCCTCGGCACGGCGCTGAAGGCCCTGTGGCTGGCACTGGACGCGCTGCGGCTGAGCAAGTCTCAGGCCGAAGCCTTCCGCCACTACCTGACCGGCCCGGAGGCCGAGATGCATGTGCTGGAGACGCTGGAGCGTGACGGGGCAATTGCCCTGACGTTCGAGATGGCCGGTCGCTCACACCTGGTCGAGATCGTGGCGGATGAAGCGAAGCGGTTCCCGTGGGGTAGCCGGTGACGCTCAGCCCGCGCGAGGAAGCCAAAGCGCGGGCAAGGGAGATCGCCAAGGCTCTGCACCTGTTATACGGGCGCCCGCCGTCGATCACGTGGACCGAGGAAGGTCACCTGCGGGTGTCGCTCCGGCTCGCGGAACAGCCCGACGGCCCGTTGACCGACGCCACGTTGAAGGTGCTCGACCAGGGCGACCGGTTCGGAACCGTCAAGAAGCTTACGTGGCTTGCCATTTGGTCGGAAGTCGACGTGAAGATGCCAGAGGGGAAGCCATGAGCCTGGTCGAGTTCTACCCGGACGGATTCCGGGGGCTGCACTGGGAAGCGGCCACCGTGCCGGAGCCCGATCAAGAGGTAAGCGGGTTCGTGGCGGCGGCGATGGCGGACCGTCGTATCGCGCTGGCGAACGTGGCCAGCCCCGGCGCTGTCGTCGTCGGCACTCCCGCTGAACTGACCGCCCTGCGCGACGCGCTGAACAGTGATCAGCTCGGCTATCTGCTGCCCGGAGCTCGACTCCAGCGCCAGGCCGAGGGCGCCGAGAGCTGACGCTGCCAGCGCGGCATGCCCCGTTCGGACGTGATCCGGGCGGGGCTACTTCGCGTCGGGGGCAGGGCGCTCGGCAGCCGGGACGACGGATGAGCCCGCACCCCACCGGGTCGTGATGAGCCCCTCATCCCGGAGCACTTCCAGGGCCCGGCGAATGGTCATACGAGCCATGCCGAGCCGCTCGCTCAGGGCGGGCTCAGACGGAAACGGCGTGTCTGTGTCGTAGGCGCCTGCCCGAATCTCCTTGGCCAGCTCGGCGGCAGCAAGGCGGTAGGGCGGAATCTGCCGGGGGCGCTTCGGACTTTCGGACATATGGACAGGTTAGACAAGTGCTCGACTCGCATGCTACGTAGACATGTCGGATCTGTGGACAACTTAGACAGGTGGAGTTATCTTCGAGGCTCACCCAAATAGAAGTGCCCGGCGGGTGCGTCAACACCCCCGGGCCGGTCACGCTAAAGAGGAGCGCGACGTGAGCGACTTTACCGTCTGGGCGTACGCCTGGATCGGCGGGCTGGTGCTTGCCGCAATGCTGTCCCTGATCATCGCGAGCGCCCCCGAGCCGTACCAGGGCAGGCACCGCGCCACCGGGACCACGCCCGCACCTGTCCGGATCGTGATGGACGGACAGCGACTCGCCTGCTGGGTCGAGCGTGAGAACCCGTACGAGGGTCCCTTGGTCCGCCCGTACGTCGACCACGATGCGTGGCGGGCGGAGCTGGACGAGATGGAACGACAGTTCCGGCGGCGTGAGGCTCTACGCGCTGTCGCCGAGGGGCTGTCCGATCCCGGCTACACGTACAGCGGAGCGCACACCCTCGCCGGGGCGGTGGCGTGATGGCCGAGCCCACAGGGCGGCGCTGCTGCCGCTGCAACCGGCGAGCCATCACCTTGATATTGGTCGGCTCCATCGAGCGTCAGAGCGGCCCCGCATGGTCCGTCTACGCCTGCCCGGAGGACGCCCCGACCGTGCGGAAGCTCCTCGGCCAGCAGTAGCACCACCACGGCCCCGCTCGGCAAGATCCGGGCGGGGCCCCTTGTCGGATCTGAGTTACAGACAAAGGGAACTACCCGGGGGCTCGGGGAACTGCGAGGAGATCTGGCGTGCGGGTCACAGGCCGAAGTGCCTGACCACCTACGCACGGATCACCTTGTACGAGGCTGGCGTCGCAGTCCCCCGAGCCCCTGACCGTAGATGCTCGAGCGCCCAAAAAAGGTAACCGTTCGGGGTGCGTCTCGTTGGACCGGCCATGCGTAAGATCACGGCGCTCGCCGCCCTCACCATGGCCGGTCTGGCCCTCGCTGTGCCCGCCGCCCAGGCGGACAACAACATGGGCGGCAAGCTCAGCACGGACCACCCCGTCGGCGCGGCAGGCACCTGCGTCGAGCAGCTCGGCAGCATCCCGCTGCTGGGGAAGCAGGCGTCCGCCGCCACCCCGGTGTGCGGGGCGTACGCGGTGGTCCCCCGGGGTTAGCCGAAGGGGCAGGCGGACGGACTAGGCGAACAGCGCGTTCAGTTCGCCGTACTCCAGACCACCCGTCAGGGCCTGGTAGCTGCCGGAGCCGTAGACCTCCTCGGCCGCGCGGCGGACCGCCGCGTACGCGACCTTGGCCAGGCCGGGGCCGAGGCTGATCCTGGCCACCCCGAGCCCGGCCAGTTCGGCGACGGTGGGTGCGCCGGGGCCGGCCATCACGTTCAGCTGGACGCCCGGCAGGGCGGCGAGCAGTTCGGCGATCACCGCCGGGTCGGTCGGGCCGGGGACGAAGATGCCGCTGGCGCCCGCCGCCAGGTAGGCCCGGGCCCGCTCGACCGCGTCCTCGACGCCGCCGACGCCGAGCAGGAAGACGTCGGTGCGCGCGTTCAGGTAGAGCCGGATGCCCGCCTTCTCGGCCGCCTCCCGGGCCGCCGCGACCCGCTCGGCCGCCTCGGCCACCGGGCGCAGCCCAGCCGCGCCGCTGTCCTCCAGGTTCATCCCGACCGCGCCGAGCGCGAGCAGTTCGGTGACGGTCCGGCCGACCCCGGGGGCGTCCTCGGCGAGGCCGTCCTCCAGGTCGGCCGTCACCGGGACGTCCACCGCCCTGACCACCAGTTCGGTCTGCGCCAGGGCCCCGGCCAGGTCGAGGCCGCCGCCGTCCGGCACGCCCCTGGTCCAGGAGACGCTGGCACTGGCGGTGGCCACGGCGGGTGCGCCGGTGGCGGCCACCAGCCGGGCGGTCGCCGCGTCCCAGACGTTGGCGAGCACCAGCGGGGCGCCCGGGACGTGCAGTCGGTGCAGAAGCTCGGCCTTGTCCTGCTGAGTCATCGTCATGATCCCCACCCTGTCAGTTCGGCCCGCGATCGGACCGGCGAATTTCGGACCTTGACCGATCAGCTCTGCTTGGGGGCCGGGCTGAGCCGGCAGGTGACGCCGATCCGGTTCCAGGAGTTGATCGAGATGATCACCGCGAGCAGCTGGGAGAGCTCGTTCGGCGCGAAGTGCTTCGCCGCCGCCTCGTAGACCTCGTCCGGCACATGACCCTCGCTCAGCCGGGTGACCGACTCGGTCAGCGCCAGCGCCGCCCGCTCCTTCGCCGTGAAGAACGGCGTCTCCCGCCAGGCCGGCAGCGCGTACAGCCGGTGCTCCTGCTCGCCCGCCTTCCGGGCGTCGGCGGTGTGCATGTCCAGGCAGTACGCACAGCCGTTGATGGCCGAGGCCAGCGTCCGCACCAGCTCCCCGATCACCGGGTCCACCAGCGGCCGCGAGGCGGCGTCCAGCGCGATCATCGCCCGGTACCACTCGGGGGAGAGCTCGGGCATCGAGAAGCGCTGCTCGGGGGCGGCCACGTAGTCCTTCGGTTCGTTCGTCATGATCTTCACCCTAGGCGCGCGGCGGCCCGCTCGTATGGTTCATTGGGGTCATGGAATCCTGGGCCACTTTCGGTGGCGACCTGCATCTGGACCTCTCGGCCGGGCGGGCGCGCGGGCTCGGTCTGCGGGCCGCGTTGGAGGATGCGCTGCGGGCGGCGGCCCGGGACGGGCGGCTCGCGGCCGGGACCAGGCTGCCGTCCTCCCGGGTGCTGGCGGCCGACCTGGGGATCGCGCGGAACACCGTGGCGGAGGCGTACGCACTGCTGACGGCGGAGGGGTGGCTGACGGCACGTCAGGGATCGGGGACGGTGGTGGCGGAGCGGGGGACGGCTTCGGTGACCACGGCGCCGAGCACGCCGCAGCGGACGCCGGCCGTGCGGTTCGACCTGATGCCGGGGCGGCCGGATCTGGCGCTGTTCCCCCGCTCCGCCTGGCTGGCCGCCGCGCGCCGGGCGCTCGCGGTGGCTCCGCACGAGGCGCTCGGGTACTCGGACCCGCGCGGGCGGATCGAACTGCGCCGGGCGCTCGCCGACTACCTCGCGCGGGTGCGCGGGGTGCGCACCGATCCCGAGCGGCTGCTGATCTGCGCCGGGTACACCCAGGGGCTCGCGCTGCTCTGCGCCGCGCTGCGCGAGCGGGGCGTCGGCGCAGTGGCGGTGGAGGAGTACGGGCTGCCGCCGCAGCAGGCGGTGATCACCGCCGCCGGGCTGGCCACCGTCCCGTTGCCGCTGGACGAGGGCGGCGCCAGGACCGACCTGCTCGGCGGCCTCGACGCCGGTGCGGCGGTGCTCACCTCGGCGCACCAGTTCCCGACCGGGGTACCGCTGCGGGCCAACCGCCGGGCAGCGGCGGTGAACTGGGCCAGGGAGACCGGGGGGATCGTGATCGAGGACGACTACGACGGCGAGTTCCGGTACGACCGGCAGCCGATCGGGGCGATGCAGGCGCTCGACCCCGAGCGGGTGGTCTACGCGGGCACCGCCAGCAAGAGCCTGGCCCCCGGCCTGCGGCTCGGCTGGCTGGCCCTGCCCGCCGCCCTGGTGGAACCGGTGATGCGGCAGAAGGAGCTGGCCGACGGGCAGTCCGGGGTGATGGACCAGCTGACCCTGGCCGAGCTGATCACCTCGGGCGGCTTCGACCGGCACGTCCGGCGCTGCCGCCTGCACTACCGGCGACGCCGCGACCAGCTGATCAGCACCCTGGCCGAACGGGCACCCGAAGTCCGGGTGACCGGGATCGCGGCCGGGCTGCACGCCGTCCTCGAGCTGCCGCCCGGCTCGCTCACCGATGCCGAACTGCTGCGGCAAGCCGGTTGGTTGGGGCTTTCACTGAACACCATGTCGGGCTGCCGGGCCGATGCCGCCGGACCCGACCCGGACGCCCCGTCAGCCCTGGTGATCGGCTACGGCACCCCGCCCGAACGGGCCTGGCCAGGGGCGCTGGACGCGCTCTGCACCCTGGTCACGCTCTGATCCGGGGTCAGTTCCGCGAGGGGTCAGTTCCGCGAGGGGTCAGTGCCGCGAGGGTCAGTGCCGCGACCCGAGCGCGAAGAGCAGCGTCAGGAAGCCCAGGAAAGCGTGGGTGGCGACCATGTAGATCAGCACCCGGGTGAGCACTCGGCGGTCGGTCCTTCGGCCTGCATCGGTGGTGAGCCTGGCCATGACGGATTCCCCTTTCAGTGCGGGTTGCCCAGGCAGAGATTGCTGCCGGGGCTCTGGAGCAGGGTGTGCAGGAAGAGCAGCTCGACGCCGTCCGGGGAGTCGGCGGCGATGCAGTGCGGGGTGAGCGAGTCGAAGTGGGCCGAGTCGCCCGGGTCGAGCAGGTGGTTCTGCTCCCCGAGGGTGAGCCGCAGCCGGCCCCGGGTGACGTACAGCCACTCCTCGCCGGGGTGCACCCGGACCACCGCGTCCTGCAGCCCGGGCGGCACCTGGACGTGCAGCGCCTGGAGCGCGCGCCCCGGCGCACCCGCCCGGCGGTAGCCCCAGCCGCCGGCCCGGTCCGGCTCGATCACGCCGCCCCGGATCACCGGCTCCGGCTCGCCGGGCTGCTCGCCGAGCAGGTCGGAGACGGTGGTGCCGTACGCCCGGGCCAGGCCGAGCAGGACCGGGAGCGAGGGCTGGCGCAGACCGGTCTCCAGCCGGGAGAGATAGGCTGGTGAGAGCCCGATCCGGCCGGCCGCCGCCTCCAGCGTGAGACGGCTGGCCGAGCGGTGTTCACGCAGTCGGGCGCCGAGGCCCTCGACCTCCTGGTCCACGTTCATGGCTCCAGTTCACACCCGCCGTGCCTGAGCGGCAAGCAGTTTGCCTCTGGGGCAAAAGCTACATCCGGGGGATGTTCCGCAGGTTGCTCCGGGCCAGGTCGATCATCCGGCCCACCCCGCCGGAGAGCACCGTCCGCCCGGCCGCCAGCGCGAAGCCCTTCAGCTGGGCGGCGGTGATGTGCGGCGGGATGGAGAGCGCGTTCGGGTCGGTGACCACGTCCACCAGCACCGGCCCCGGCCGCTCCAGCGCCTCCGCCAGCACCTCGCGCACCTTCGCCGGGTCGGTGACCCGGCTGGCCTGGATGCCGATCGCCCGGGCGAGCGCCGCGTAGTCCACGTCGCCGTTGTCGATCTCGGCCTCGGGGTAGCCGCTGACCAGCATCTCCAGCTTGATCATGCCGAGCGCCCCGTTGTTGAACACCACGATCTTCACCGGCAGCCGGTACTTGGCCACGGTCAGCAGCTCACCCAGCAGCATCCCGATCCCGCCGTCCCCCGACATCGAGATCACCTGCCGCCCCGGCGCGGCCAGTTGGGCGCCGATCGCGTGCGGCAGCGCGTTCGCCATCGAGCCGTGCAGGAACGAACCGATCACCCGCCGCCGCCCGTTGGGCGTCAGGTAGCGGGCCGCCCAGACGTTGTTCATCCCGGTGTCGACGGTGAACACCGCGTCCTCGGCGGCGAGTTCGTCCAGCACCGAGGCGACGTACTCCGGGTGGATCGGCACGTGCTTCTCGATCTTCCTGGTGTACGCACCGACCACCTCCTCAAGTGCCTTGCAGTGCTTGGTCAGCAGCCCGTCCAGGAAGCTACGGTCGCTCTTCTGCTCCAGCAGCGGCAGCACGGCCCGCAGGGTGGCCGCGACATCGCCGTGCACCGCGAGCTCCAGCGGCGTACGCCGGCCCAGCCGGGTGGCGTCGTGGTCGACCTGGACGGTGTGTGCACCGGGCAGGAAGGCGTCGTACGGGAAGTCGGTGCCGAGCAGCAGCACCAGGTCCGCCTCGTGCAGCGCCTGGTGGCAGGCCCCGTAGCCGAGCAGCCCGCTCATCCCGACGTCGTACGGGTTGTCGAACTGGATCCACTCCTTGCCGCGCAGCGAGTGCCCGATCGGGGCCAGCACCCGCCCGGCCAGCTCCATCACCTCGCCGTGCGCCCCGCGCACGCCCGCCCCGCAGAACAGCGCGACCCGCTCGGCCGCGTTCAGCCGCTCGGCCAGCGCCTGCACCTGGGACCACGGCGGGGCGGCCACCGCCTTTTCGGTGAGGAAGCTGCCGGTCCCGGTCGGGTTGGCGGCGGGCAGCGCGGCCACGTCGCCGGGGAAGACCAGCGTCGAGACGCCCCGGGCCCCGAGGGCGTGCTGCACCGCGACCCGGAGCAGGCGCGGCAGCTGGGCCGGGGTGGAGACCATCTCGCACCAGCTGCTGCAGTCGACGAACACCCGCTCCGGGTGGGTCTCCTGGAAGAAGCCGGTGCCGATCTGGGCACTCGGGATGTGCGAGGCCAGCGCGAGCACCGGGAGCCCGCTGCGCTGGGCGTCGTACAGGCCCTGGATGAGGTGGGTGTTGCCGGGCCCGCAGGAACCGGCGCAGACCGCCAGACGGCCCGTCAGCTCGGCGTCCGCAGCCGCCGCGAAGGCACCCGCCTCCTCGTTCCTGACGTGCACCCACTCGATCCCGTCCGCCCGCCGGATCGCGTCCACCACGGGGTTGAGGCTGTCCCCCACCACGCCGTAGACCCGCTCCACCCCGGCCTGCCGGAGGACCTCGACCATCTGCTCGGCCACACTGCCCACGGTTCCACCTCTCACTCTCTGCGGGACGCTCGGTCGGCACACGCCAGGGGGGAACGGCAACCCCGGCCTCAGGAGCGTGCACCGTGCAGCCCGGGCCGGGGTCCGGCCTACTCGGCCGCCAGGTGCGGCGGTTCGGCCCCGCTGCCGACCGCCGGACCCGGCTGCTGCTGACGGCTGGCCGGCTCCCGGCCGGGCGGCTGGACGCAGCGTTCGGGTGTCTCCGGGACCGTCATCGGGCGGGAGACCGGCCGGCCGGGTTCGACCCGGAGCTGTTCGCCCTCGTGCAGGACCGTCAGCTTGGAACCCCGGCGGAGCGTGTAGGTGGTCCGGGTGTGGGTGATCTCCACGTGCAGCAGGCTGCCGCGGATCTTCAGGGCGAAGGCGAGCCGGCGCAGCCCGGCCGGCAGCCGGGGCCGGAACGACAGCTCGCCGTGGTCGCGCAGGCCGCCGAAGCCCGCCACCAGAGCCAGGCAGGCCCCGGCCAGCGAGGCCATGTGCAGGCCGTCCCGGGTGTTGCCGCCGAGGTCGTGCAGATCCATCAGGGCGGCTTCGGCGGTGTAGTCGTAGGCCAGGTCGAGCTGGCCCACCTCGGCCGCGATCACCGCCTGGGTGCAGGCGGAGAGCGAGGAGTCCCGGACCGTCAGGCGTTCGTAGTAGGCGAAGTTGCGCGCCTTCTGCTCGTCGGTGAAGGCGTCGCCGCGCATCTGCATGGCCAGCACCAGGTCGGCCTGCTTGACCACCTGCTTCCGGTACAGGTCGAAGTAGGGGTAGTGCAGCAGCAGCGGGTACTTCTCCGGCGGGGTGGCGTCGAAGTCCCAGAACTGGTGGTCGGTGAAGCCGTCGGCCTGCGGATGCACCCCGAGCTTCTCGTCGTACGGGATGTACATCGCCCGGGCGGCGTCGCGCCAGGCGGCGGTCTCCTCGGTGTCGACGCCCAGCCCGGCGGCGGTCACCTGGTGCCGGGCGGCGGCCTCGGCGGCGGCCCGCAGGTTGGTCTGCGCCATCAGGTTGGTGAAGACGTTGTTGTCGGCCACCGCGCTGTACTCGTCGGGCCCGGTGACCCCCTCGATCCGGAACCGGCCGGCCGCGTCGTGGTGGCCGAGCGAGCGCCACATCCGGGCGGTCTCGACCAGCAGCTCCAACCCGTACGTCTGCTCGAACTCCACGTCCCCGGTGGTCCGGACGTACCGGGCCGCCGCCACCGCGATGTCGGCGCCGATGTGGAACGCGGCGGTCCCGGCCGGCCAGTAGCCCGAGCACTCCTCGCCCCGGATCGTCCGCCACGGGAACACCGCACCGGCCAGCCCGAGTTGGGCCGCCCGTTCGCGGGCCAGCGGCAGCGTGGTGTGCCGCCAGCGCAGGGCCTGCTTGACCGCCTCCGGCAGACAGTAGGTGAGCACCGGGAGCACGAAGGTCTCGGTGTCCCAGAAGCTGTGCCCGTCGTAGCCCGGGCCGGTCAACCCCTTGGCAGGGATGGCCCGTTCCTCACTCCGGGCACTGGCCTGGAGCACGTGGAAGAGCGCGAACCTGACCGCCTGCTGGAGTTCGACGTCCCCGTCGATCTGGATGTCGCTGGTCTCCCAGAACTCCTTGAGGAACTCCCGCTGTTCGGCCACCAGCCCGTTCCAGCCGGTGTACCTGGCGGCGGTCAGCGCGGCCTCCACCTGGTCCCGGACGGCGGGCAGCGAACGGGTCGCCGACCAGCCGTACGCGGTGAACTTGGTCAGCCGCAGCTCCTCGCCGGGGTGCAGCACCGTGGTGACGCTGATCCGGCCCTGGTCCTCGGCGCACTCGGCGGTGACGTGGAAACCCTCAGGACCCTCGATCAGGTGGTCCATCCCGACCGCCACCCGCAGGCCGCTGTACTTGGTCCGGTGCACCAGTACCGCCTTGGTACCCGACGCCAGCCCGGCCTCGGCCACCAGCGGGGCCTCCAGCACGGCCGCCGCCCTGGGGTCGGCCGCCGCCCCGCCGGGCAGCTGCTCGTTGGCCACCAGCTCGGACTGCAGCACGACCCGGATCGGGCCGTCCACGGCGGTGACCCGGTAGTCCACCGCCGCGATCGCCCGCTGGGTGAGCGAGACCAGCCGGGTGGAGGAGACCTTGACGGTCCGTCCGGCCGGCGAGGTCCACTCCGCGTCCCGCCGGAGCAGTCCCTCCCGGAAGTCCAGCCGCCGCTGGTGGTGCCGGAGTTCGCCGTAGCGGAGGTCGAAGGGCTCGTCGTCCACCAGCAGCCGGATGATCTTGCCGTTGGTGACGTTGATGACGCTCTGGCCGGACTCGGGGTAGCCGTAGCCACCCTCCGCGTACGGCAGCGGACGGAGCTCGAAGACACCGTTCAGGTAGGTGCCGGGCAGGCCGTGCGGCTCGCCCTCGTCCAGGTTCCCCCGCAGGCCGATATGGCCGTTGGAGAGTGCGAAGACCGACTCGGCCCTGGCCTGGGCGCCGAGGTCGAGGCTGTGCTCGGCGATGCCCCAGGGGTCGACGGTGAAGGTGGGCTGCGGGCTCATCGAGTGCTCTCCTGACCCTCGATCAGTTCGGCGAGATCGTCCACCACCAGGTCGGCGCCGTGCTCACGGAGGGCCTGGGCCTGCCCGGTCCGGTTCACCCCGACCACGGCCCCGAAACCGCCGGCCCGGCCGGAGGCGACGCCCGCCAGCGCGTCCTCGAAGACGGCGGCGTTCGCGGGTTCGGCGCCGAGCGCCCTGGCGGCGGCCAGGTAGGTGTCGGGGGCGGGCTTGCCGGGGAGCTGCTCCCGGCGCGCCACCAGCCCGTCGATCACCACGTCGAACATGTCGTCGATCCCGGCCGCACGCAGCACGTCCCGGCAGTTGGCGCTGGAGGACACCACCGCGCGCGGCAGCCCGAGCTCCCGCAGCCGGTGCAGATAGGCCACCGAGCCGGGGTACGGCTGGACGCCCTGCTCCCTGATCATCCGCAGCACGGTGTCGTTCTTGGCGTTGCTCAGCCCCTGCACCGTCTGGGCGCCCGGCGGGTCGTCCGGGCTGCCCTCGGGCAGGGTGATGCCGCGCGAGGCCAGGAAGGTCCGGGTGCCGTCCAGGCGCGGGCGGCCGTCCACGTACTGGTCGTAGTCGGCCGGCTCGAACGGGGCGAACCCGGTGCCGGTACGGAGAGCCTCGGCTCTGAGGAAGGTGTCGAACATGTCCTTCCAGGCGGCCGCGTGCACCTTGGCTGTCTGCGTCAGCACGCCGTCGAGGTCGAACAGGAACGCTTCGATGTGGTCCGGGAGCCCCAGCATGACTGCCAGTCTGGTCCCCCGGACAGCCGAAACCGCCCATTCGCGGCCTCTGGCGCGTCGCGAACGGGCGGTCGTGGTCAGACCCGAGCCGTCACATCGGTACGGGCTTGAGCAGTGCGAAGGTGGCGCCGTCCAGGTCCTGGACCAGGGCGACCCGGCCCCAGGGCTGGTCGGTCGGCGGTTCGAGCAGGTTGCCACCGGCCCTGACCAGCGCGTCCACCGTGCTGTCGACGTCGTCCACGGCGAAGTAGGTCCGCCAGTGCGGCGGCGTGCCGGGCGGGTCACCCTTCAGGCCGACCACACCCCCGACGCTGCGGCCCCCGACGTTGAAGGACAGGTACTCCGGCATCTGCTCCATCGGGGCGATCCTGGCCCCGAAGACGGCGTCGTAGAACACGCCCACCTCGCCGGGAGCGCTGGTGTGCAGCTCGTTCCAGACCACCGCGCCGTGCTCACCCACCACCTGGGCGCCGGGGAAGTCCAGCGGCTGCCAGACCCCGAACACCGCACCGCTCGGGTCGGATGCCAGCAGCATCTTGCCGGTGGTCCCGACCGTCATCACGGGCAGCAGTACGGTGCCGCCGTTGTCGCCGATCGCGGTCAGCGTGGCCTCGGCGTCGTCGGTGGTCAGATAGGTGGTCCAGTTGGACGGCACCTGCGGCCGGCCCTCCTCCACCGGCACCGGCCCCATGATCCCGGCCACCGGCTTGTCGTTCTTCGCGCAGACCGAGTACCCGCCGAACTCCTCGGCACCGATCTCGCCCTGCCAGCCGAACAGGTCCCGGTAGAAGTCCAGCGCGGCCTGCTGGTCACGCGCGTTCAGATCCACCCAGCACGGTGTCCCCACCGCATACGGCTCAGTCACCTCGACCATGCGTCATCTCCCATCGAACCGACCCCCGTCGCCCACCCTCACCGGCAGCACCACATCCCGCCACCGGAACCGCGAGCGGCGCGCGGGCGGGTCAGGCCGGTTCGGGAGCGGTGATGCGGACCTCGTGGAGGGGGGCCTTCGGGGCCAGGAAGGCGCTGAGCTGCTCGCCCTCCTCCGTCAGGTCGTGCTGCTCGGCCTTTGTGAGCCGGCGGAACGGGCGGACCGTCAGCACCGCGCCGTCCTTGGCCGCCGCGAAGCGCCAGGTGGCGGCGACGAAGCCGTCAAGCAGCACCGAGCGCGGCATCTCGTTGCTGCCGCCGAAGAACCCCTGGTCGGTGAAGTCCACGGTCAGCACCCGGCTGCGGTCGGCGTGCGAGAGCAGCAGGTTGTCGAAGTCGTACAGGTAGCGCACCGGGGCCGGGGTGTCGGCGGGCGGGCGGGGCGCGTCGGGGAGGTCGAACAGCTCCCGGCCCTGCTCGTCCCGGAACACCGCCAGCTGCGGACGGAGCCGGTCCACCACCTCAGCCAGCCGGGTCAGGCCGCACCACTGCTGGATGTCCTTCACGGTGCACGGACCGAAGCCGGCCAGCTGCCGGAGCACCAACTGCTCGATGCTGGGGTCCGGTTCGAGCTCGTGGCCGGGCCACTGCTCCATCGGCAGGTGCGCCACCGGCCCACTCCGACCCCAGAGCCCGCGCGGCGGCACCTGCACCAGCGGCACCGAGGCCCGTACCGTCTGCGCCATCGCCGCTCCGTCGCGATCCGGCCAACGCTCGGCCAGCAGCTTGCCCAACTCGGCGAAGGTCAGTGCCCGTTCGGCGAACGCGGCCCGCCCGGCCGCCGTCAGCTCGGCCGGATCGAGGCCCACCAGCTTCCGCCCGAACGCCGCCCGGGTGCCGCGCTCGATCACCGGCTCCACCAGCGGCCGCAGCCAGCGCGCGTCCTCCGCCGTGACCAGGTGGATGGTGCCGCGCATCAGCGCGATCCGCACCAGCCCGCCCTCGGCCAGCAGGCCGGAGGTCTCCTCGGGGGTGTACCCGGCCAGCCTGGTCCACAGCCCGACGTACCAGGTCTGCGGGGTCTGCGCCTGCAGCCCGAGCACTCGCTCCAGCGCCTGCTGCACCGTCAGGTCCGCGCGCTCCAGCAGCAGCTGCCGGGCCAGGGTGGCCCGGTTGAGCTCCCTGTTGGCCAGCGTGACGGTCATCGCTCCCCCTCGGATCCGGTTCTGCGGCCGACCGTACCTGCACCGATCGAGCGGAGCCGATCCGACTGTCCGCTGATCGCCTGTCACGTCCGGGCTCCCGACGGTAGGTTGGGCGGGTGGGTGAGCGGTCGGGTGAGTGGGTGCGGGTCCCGGTCGGGGACGAGTCCGCACGGTGGGCGACCCAGGCCCCGCCGGAGCCTGCCGCCGTCGCCGGTCGGGGGTCCGTTCCCCGATCCGGCCGCCCGGTGCGTCCGGCTATGAACCTCGGCTATACACCCTGGGTAGAGTGCGGTTCATGTCACTCGGTCAGATCCTCCTCGGCCTCCTGGAGTCCCAGCCGCGCCACGGCTACGACCTGAAGCGCGCCTACGACGAGCAGTTCGGCCGCACCCGGTCGCTGCACTACGGGCAGGTCTACTCGACGCTGTCCCGGCTGCTGAAGAGCGGACTGGTCGAGGTCGAGGGCGTCGAGCCGGGCGACGGTCCGGAGCGGAAGCGGTACGCGATCACCGAGGCCGGGGTGACCGACGTCGGCGAGTGGCTGGCCCGGGCCGAGAGCCCGGAGCCGTACCTGCAGAACACCCTGTACGCCAAGGTGGTGCTGGCGCTGCTGACCGACCGTCCGGCGGCGGAGGTGCTCGACCTGCAACGGACCGAGCACCTGCGGCAGATGCGCGCGCTGACCCGGCGCAAGGACGGCGGCGACCTGGCGGACCAGCTGATCTGCGACCACGCACTGTTCCACCTGGAGGCGGACCTGCGCTGGCTGGAGCTGACGGCGGCCAGGCTGGACGAGCTGCGCGGACAGGTCGCCCGGTGACCGCCCCGGCCCTCACCCCGGCCCTCGCCCCACGGCCGACCCCGGCGGCGACCGCGCTGCTCAGCGGCACCGGCCTGGCCAAGGCGTTCGGCGCCACCCCCGCGCTGCACGACGCCTCGCTGAGCATCGAGGCGGGCGAACTGGTCGCCGTGATGGGCGCCTCAGGCTCCGGCAAGTCCACCCTGCTGCACTGCCTGGCCGGGATCGTCCGACCGGACGCGGGCAGCGTGAGCTACCGGGGCGGACGGCTGGCCGAGCTGACCGACGCCGGGCGCAGCGCGCKGCGCCGCAGCGACTTCGGCTTCCTGTTCCAGTTCGGCCAGCTGGTACCGGAGTTGACCTGCCTGGAGAACGTGGCGCTGCCGCTCCGGCTGAACGGGCTGCGCCGCCGGCCCGCCGAGCAGCAGGCCCGGGAGTGGCTGGAGCGGCTGGAGGTCACCGGCTCGTCCGGCCGGCGGCCGTCCGACGTCTCCGGCGGCGAGGGCCMGCGGGKGGCGCTGGCCCGGGCCCTGGTGACCGGCCCGCAGGTGGTCTTCGCCGACGAGCCGACCGGCGCGCTGGACTCGCTGAACGGCGAACGGGTGCTCCGGCTGCTCCGGACCGCCGCCCGGGAGTCCGGCGCGGCGGTGGTGCTGGTCACCCACGAGGCCAGGGTCGCCGCGTACGCCGACCGCGAGGTCGTGGTCCGCGACGGGCGCACCCTGACGCGCTAGCCGTCAACGGGGCGTCAGGATCGCGGCGGCCACCGTCAGGAGGCCGTCAGGAACCGGACGGACACGAATGGCCCGGGCCTACGATCGGAGCTGTCGAGAGGTGCCCGCCCCGCTCCGTGGGGGAAGCCGAGTGCGGGCCGACAACGGAACGAGCCGCAAACCCCCGGGGGTCTGCGGCTCGTTCCGTACTACGGCCGGGTCAGATCGACTGCCAGGCCGGCTTCGCCGCGTAGGTCGCGCGGAAGTAGTCGGCCAGCTTCAGACCGGACGCGGCCGCCTCGTCCACCACCACGGTGGCGTGCGGGTGCAGCTGCAGGGCCGAGGCCGGGACCAGCGCGGAGAGCGGGCCCTCGACGGTGGCGGCGACGGCGTCGGCCTTGGCCTCGCCGGTGGCCAGCAGCACCAGGTGGCGGGCCTCCAGGATGGTGCCGATGCCCTGGGTGATGACGTGGTGCGGGACCTGGTCCAGGCTGTCGAAGAAGCGGGCGTTGTCGACCCGGGTCCGCTCGGTCAGCGTCTTGATCCGGGTCCGCGAAGCGAGCGAGGAGCACGGCTCGTTGAAACCGATGTGCCCGTCGGTGCCGATCCCGAGCAGCTGCAGGTCCACGCCACCGGCGGCGGCCAGCGCCCGGTCGTACGCGATCGCCTCGGCGGCGACGTCCTCGGCCGCACCGTCCGGGCCGAAGAAGGACGCCTCGGTCAGGCCGAGCGGTTCGATCACCTCGCGCAGCACCACCGAGCGGTACGACTCCGGGTGCCCGGTCGGCAGGCCGACGTACTCGTCCAACTGGCAGACTCGGGCCCGCGAGACGTCGAGCGCCCCGCTGCGCACCTTGGCGGCCAGCGCCTGGTAGATCGGCAGCGGCGTCGAGCCGGTTGCCACCCCGAGCAGCGCGTCGGGCTTGCGCGTCACCAGCTCGGCCATCGCCGAGGCGATGAGCTCGCCGCCGGCGGCGGCATCGGGGACGATGACGATTTCCATGGCTCCACCGTTCTGAGTCGCGGATCTGAATCGCGCTGTGGTCTAGACCAGACAGGCCGAAGCCTATCGCGCCCGCCACCGCCCGGGCAGGCCCACCGCCCGATTGCGTTCGCCTATTCCAGACCTTGAGACCAATGCGACAGCCGGTCACCTTGGACAGCAACCGCAATCCGGCCGCCCGAGGCGTACTTGAACACGTTCAGAAGAGGGTCTACTGTCAGTCTCATCAGGTTTTAAACGCGTTCGAAACGGAGTTCTTCCGATGGACTACACCGTCGTCAGCTATGCCGTCTACCTGCCGCTCGCCGTCGGCGTCACCATCTGGGTGGCCCGCACCCTGAGCCGCAACGGCCGGTTGTTCCTGACCACCGTCTTCCCCGGCGACGAGAAGCTGGCCGACGCCGTGAACCACCTGCTGGTGGTCGGCTTCTACCTGATCAACCTGGGCTTCGTGGTGCTCTGGATGCGGACCAGCGAGCAGGTCACCGACCTCCAGGGGGTCTTCAACACCCTCTCGGTCAAGCTCGGCTCGGTCCTGCTCGCGATCGGCTGGATGCACCTGGGCAACGTGTACGTGCTCAACCGGATCCGCCGCCGGGGCAGCAGCACGGACAGCATCCCGCCGCGCCCGCCGGTCGCCCCGCAGGGCTGGACCCCGCAGCCGGCCCAGGCCTGAGACACCGTCACCATGACGACACCGGCCGCACCTCCCGTCCGCCGACTGACCGTGCTGCACGATCCGCACTGCGGGCTCTGCCGCAGGCTCACCCACTGGCTGCGCGGCCAGCGGCAGCTGGTCCCGCTGGAGTTCGTCGAGGTGGCGGGCCCGGAGGCCAGGCGACGGTTCCCCGAACTGGACCACGACGCGAGCCTCGGCGAGATCACCGTGGTCGCCGACACCGGCGAGGTCTGGCGCGGGGCGCACGCCTTCGTCACCTGTCTGTGGGCACTGGCCGAACACCGGTCGCTCGCCGCCCGCCTGGGCACCCCGGCCGGCCTGCCGCTGGCCCGGGCCGCCGCCTTCGCCGCCAGCCGGTACCGGTCCGCCGTCGGCGCCGGACAGCCCGCTCCGGGCTCCGATCTCGACGACTACGGGGACGACTGCGCCGACGGGAGCTGCTCCGTCCGGCCCCGCACCGATGCGGAGCAGCACTGAAACTCCTCGGCCACCGGACCGGAGAAATCGAGCACCCTGTCGACGATCACCGGGTAGAACAGTCGAAGGCCGGCGGGTGCGCCGCCGCACGGAGGGGACGTGACACGGTGAACGAGAGCGTGGAGCTGATAGCGCGATTCGAGGAGCACCGGCCGCATCTGCGCGCGGTGGCCTACCGGATGCTCGGTTCGCTCAGCGAGGCCGACGACGCGGTGCAGGAAGGCTGGCTACGCCTCAACCGCACCGACACCAGCGAGGTCGAGAACCTCGGCGGCTGGCTGACCACCGTGGTGGCCCGGGTCTGCCTGAACATGCTGCGCTCCCGCGAACAACGCCGCGAGGACCCACTGGAGCTGCGGATCCCCGATCCGGTCATCAGCAACCAGCGCGGCATCGACCCCGAGCAGGAGGTCCTGCTCGCCGACTCGGTGGGGCTGGCGCTCCTGGTGGTGCTCGAATCGCTCGGCCCGGACGAGCGGATCGCGTTCGTCCTGCACGACATGTTCGCCGTGCCCTTCGACGAGATCGCCCCGATGCTCGACAAGTCCACGGCCGCCGTACGGCAGTTGGCCAGCCGCGCCCGCCGCAAGGTGCAGGACAAGGCACCGGCCCCCGACCCCGACCTGAGCCGTCAACGCCTGGTGGTCGACGCCTTCTTCGCCGCCTCCCGGGACGGCCGGTTCGACGCTCTGGTCGCCGTTCTGCACCCTGACGTGGTGCTCCGCTCCGACGGCGGCACGCTCCGGGCCCGGCAGAACGTCGTCCTGCACGGCGCCGAGACGGTCGCCTCGCAGGCCGTCACCTTTGCCAAGCTGGCCCCGTTCGCCCTCCCGGCCCTGATCAACGGCGCTGCCGGGGCTGCGGTCGTGGTCAACGGCAAGCTGGTCTCCGTGATGGCGTTCACCGTGGTCGACGGCCGGGCCGTGGCGATCGACGTGATCGTCGACCCCGACCGCCTCGGGCGGCTCGACATCAGCGCGCTCGAGCTCTGACCGGCGGGGGCGGTGGTCTCCTGGTCACCCACCGCCCCGGCCGGCTCCTCCCGGGTACGCCGAACTCTGCCTGCCATGAGGCCAGTTACCGTACGGCCGAGGAGCTCGACCCTTCCGACCGGGTGAGCATCTCCGCCAGGTTCGCCGGCAGCCCGGTCGCCAGGACCATCGCCGCGCCACCCTGCTGCAACCACCGCAGGTGCGGGTCACGGAGGCTCTCCGCCCGCTCCGAGGAGAGCATCTCCGCCAGGTTCGCCGGCAGCCCGGTCGCCAGGACCATCGCCGCGCCACCCTGCTGCATCCACTGAATGTTCTGGTTCGTCGTCATGCAGAGAACGCTACGGACTGCCGATCGGCCCCAACATCCGATCCTCCCCCGGCCGTTGAGGGGGGTTGTCCCCCGTATCGGGCGGAGGAAATCCGGGTGGTGTGACGGCCTTGGGGGGTCTGTGGCACCGTGGTCGGGTGAATCGTGATCCGATCGACCAAGCCCGGCGTCTTGTCCGCGACCGTTTTCCCGGTGCTCTCGCCGTGGTGCTGGCGGGGTCCACGGTCTCGGGGCGGGCAACTGCCGGCAGTGACCTGGACATCGCGGTCCTGGTCGCCAGCGGTGGTGAGACGTACCGGGAGACGCTCCGCTTCGAGGGGCGGGTGGTGGAGCTCTTCGTCCATACCCGGGCCGGTCTTCGTGATCTCTTCGCGGTGGATCTCGCCACCCGCCGCGCGGTCATGCAGAGCATGTACGCCACCGGCCTGGTCCTGGTCGACACCGACGGCGAAGCCGGGCGGGCCAGGACCCTGGCAGAGACCGACCTCCGGCAAGGCCCGGCCGCACTCGACCCGGACACCGTGGAGACCAGACGCTACGGACTCACCGACGCCCTGGACGACCTGCACGACGCGACCGACGTCTTCGAGCGC
>NZ_JBFUMY010000030.1:0-108141 GCF_054049135.1 Kitasatospora sp. P5_F3
CGCCTGCACCGCCCGGCCACCGCGCCGGTGGCCGCCACCGCGCACCCGTTCGCGGCTCCGGCCGCCGAGGTGGCCCGGCTGCTCGCCGCCCTCGGCCCCGGCCCCGGCTGGCTCGCCGAACAGGCCCCCGAACGGTGGAGCACCCTGCGGCTGCCCAGCCTGAGCGGCGCCCCCMCCCCCTCCCCGCAGCTGCCGATCGGCGCCACCGGCCGGGGCGTCTCGCTGACCGCCTGGCGGGTGCCGGTGCTGCTCTTCCCGCAGCCCGAGGCGGCCCAGCTGCTCGGCGAGCTATTCGACCCGTACTGGTCCGGCGCCAGCCTCGAACTCCCGGGCGTCGAGGGGTCGGTGGAGCTCGCGTACGGTGCCTCGCTGCGCTGGCTGACGGCTGTCCACGACCTCGCCTGGCGACTGGCGGGCCGAGGCAGGGCGCTGCCGGTGGTGCGCGAGCGGGACGGCGCCCCGTACGCCCACTGGCAGCCGGCCCCGGAGCGGGCCGACCGGCGGGAGGCGGACGCGCTGGTCCGGGGCTGCCCGCCGGCCGTGCTGGCGGAGGGCCGGACCGTCGCGGCGGAGCTGGTCGCCGAACTGCTCGACCGCTTCGTCGACCACGAGATCAGGACCGCGCTGGACGAGGCGGCGGTGCCCGCTGCCGACGGTGCGTCAGCCGCCTGGTGGGCCGCGCTGCACCGTGCCGACGGGCGGTTCGAGGCGCCCGCTGACGAAATCGCCGAGCTGCGCGAACAGTTGGCGGTCTGGCTGGCGGGCTCGCCCCCGGCGGACAGCCCGGTCCGGCTCTGCTTCCGGCTCTCCGAACCGCTCGGGCCCGCCGACGACAGCCCCGAAGGGCGGCCGTCCGACGACGACTGGCAGCTCGACTTCCTGATCCAGGTGGTCGAGCAGCCCTCGCTGCTGATCCCGGCCGCCGAACTCCTGGACGGCGGACCGGCGTTCGCCGCCCTGGCCCGACAGCTCGCCGACCCGGTGGAGAGCTACCTGGCCGAACTGGACCGGGCCGCCCTCCGCCGGCCCGAACTGCGCCCTGGCCGCCGTCCGACCGGTCTGAAACTCGATCGGGCGGGGGCACTCGACTTCCTGCGCCACGCCGCACCCGCGCTCACCGAGGCGGGCTTCGGCGTCCTGCTGCCCGCCTGGTGGCAGCGCAGGCCCGCCCTCGGCCTCGCCCTGACCGCCACCAGGACCGCACCGCCCGGCACGGTGGAGCGGGCCGCCCAGGTCGACCGGGACGCCGTGGTGGACTTCCGCTGGCAGGCGGCGATCGGTGAAGTCAGGCTCACCCAGCAGGAGTTGACCGACCTCGGGGCCGCCCAGCAGGGCCTGGTCCGGCTGCGCGGCCGCTGGGTCGAGGTGGATGCCGGGCAGATCGCCGCCGCCGTCGGCTTCCTGGCTCGGCACGGCTCCGGCTCGCTGCCGACCGCCGAGCTGCTCCGGCTCGCCCTCGACCCGGCGGCCACCGTCGCCGGCCTCCCGGTCACCGAGGTCACCGCCACCGGACCGCTCGGCGAACTGCTGGCAGGCCGGACCCAGGACACCGCTGCCCCCGCCCTGCCGCCGGACTTCGGCGCCACCCTCCGCCCGTACCAGGAACGGGGGTTGGCCTGGCTGCACGCGCTCGCCCGGCTGGGCCTGGGCGGCGTGCTGGCCGACGACATGGGCCTCGGCAAGACCGTCCAGACGCTGGCCCTGTTGGCCGCCGAGCAGCACGCGGGCACCGCGACCGGCCCCACCCTGCTGGTCTGCCCGATGTCACTGGTCGGCAACTGGCAGCGCGAGGCGGCCCGGTTCGCACCGATGCTCCGGGTGCACGTCCACCACGGCAGCGAGCGCGGCTCGTCGATTCCCGCCGCCGACCTGGTGATCACCACGTACGGGGTGCTCCAGCGGGACGCCCGGGAGCTGGCCGGGACCAGCTGGCGGCGGGTGGTCGCGGACGAGGCGCAGTACGTCAAGAACTCCGCCACCGCCCAGTCCAGGGCGCTGCGTTCGCTGCCGGTGACGGTGCACCGGATCGCACTCACCGGCACGCCGGTGGAGAACCGGCTGTCCGAGCTGCACGCCCTGCTGGACTTCGCGAATCCGGGCCTGTTCGGCAGCACGGAGTCGTTCCGGGAGCGGTTCGCCGTGCCGGTCGAGCAGCACGGCAGCGCGGATGTCGGTTCCCAACTGCGGCGGCTCAGCGGCCCGTTCGTGCTCCGGCGACTGAAGACCGACCCGCTGATCGCCGCCGAACTGCCCGCGAAGCAGGAGATCACCGTCTGGTGCAACCTCACCGCCGAACAGGCCGGCCTCTACCAGGCGGTGGTCGCCGACGTGCTGCACCGGGAGCAGGGCATCCGGGGCGTCGAGCGCAAGGCCACCGTGCTGGCCGCGATCGGCAAGCTCAAGCAGGTCTGCAACCACCCGGCCCAACTGCTGCACGACCGCTCGCCGTTGGGGGACCGCTCGGGCAAGGTCGCCCGGCTGGAGGAGCTGCTCACCGAGGCGCTGGCCGAGGGTGACCGGGTGCTGGTCTTCACCCAGTACGCCGAGTTCGGCCGGCTGCTCCAGCCGCACCTGGCCGAGCGGCTCGGCGAGGAGGTGCTCTACCTGCACGGCGGCGTCCCCAAGCACCGGCGGGAGGAGCTGGTGGCGCGCTTCCAGACCCCCGGCGGCCCCCGGGTCTTCCTGCTCTCGCTCCGGGCCGGCGGCACCGGGCTCAACCTCACCGCCGCCAACCAGGTCATCCACCTGGACCGCTGGTGGAATCCGGCGGTCGAGGACCAGGCCACCGACCGGGCCTTCCGGATCGGCCAGCGTCGCGACGTCCAGGTCCGCCGCCTGGTCTGCGTGGGCACCGTCGAGGAGCGGATCGCCGACCTGATCGAGGCCAAACGCGCCCTGGCGGAGGCCGCCGTCTCCACCGAGGAGCAGTGGCTCACCGGCCTGGACCCCAGCACCCTGCGGGAGTTGGTCACCCTCTCCGCCGACGCGATCGGAACCGACTGATGGAACCCGACCCGCTCGCCCGCTTCTGGGACGGCGAGTTCACCCTGCACGCCGCCCCGCCCGCCCCGGCCCCGGTCGAGGGCTTCCCGACCGAGGGCCTCGGCCCGGCCGGCATCCGGATCGGCGGCCGGGACCTGGGCGTCCTGCTGGCCGAGACCTACCGCTGGCTGTCCGAGCAGGACGGGAGCAGCGCCTGACACCGGCTCAGCCCTGTGCTTGGTAGGGTGCGGTCTCGGCAGTACACGACTCGACCCCGGAGGTGACACCCATGACCGCTCGACCCGTACGGGTGCTCTCCTCCGTCGCCCCGCCGCACTGACCGGCAGGCCACGAGGGCGCCCTTCGTCCGCTCGAAAGGCCGCTGTCATGTCGTACGCCACCATCGTCACCACCCTCCGCGCCGCCGGCTGCGTCTTCGCCGAGGACGAGGCGGACCTCCTGCTCGCCACCGCCACCACCCCCCAGCAGCTCGCCGCCATGGTCGACCGCAGGGTGGAGGGCCACCCGCTCGAACACGTCCTCGGCTGGGCCGAGTTCTGCGGCCTGAAGCTCGCCGTCACGGCCGGGGTCTTCGTGCCGCGCCGACGCACCGAGTTCCTGGCCGTCACGGCCGCCGCCCTGCTCCGCCCGGACGGCGTCGCCCTCGACCTCTGCTGCGGCGCGGGCGCCGTGGCCGCCGTGCTGGCCGCCACCGTGCCCTCGGCGGAACTCCACGCCGCCGACCTCGACCCGGCCGCCGCCGCCTGTGCCCGCAGCAACCTCCCGGCCACCGCCACGGTCTACCAGGGCGACCTCTACGCCCCGCTGCCCGCCGCCCTGCGGGGCAGGATCACCGTCCTGGTCGCCAACGCCCCGTACGTCCCCACCGACGCGATCCCCTTCCTCCCCGCCGAGGCCCGCGACCACGAACCGCACTTCACCCTCGACGGCGGCCCCGACGGCCTGGCCGTCCAACGCCGTGTCATCGCCGAAGCCCCCCAGTGGCTCGCCCCCGGCGGCCACCTGCTGATCGAGACCAGCACCCACCAAGCCCCCGGCACCGCCGCCGCCATGACCACCCACGGCCTGACCCCCACCACCCACACCTCCGAGGACCACGACGCCACGGTGGTGACCGGCACCCTCCGGGCCTGACCGTTGCCGCCGTCCCCCGGGCACCTGTACCGGGGGACGTCCTGGTAGCGTCGCGCTCTTCGCCGGTCGCCCGGACGGAGTCCCCGGCAGGCAGCCATGACGGACCTTCAGCAACGTTTGACCCTGGCTCTCGACGACCTCGCCATCGTCCTCGGGCCCGACCGGCCAGTCCCTGTCGTGGGGTGCCTGCACTGCTACAGCGAGGACGACCTCCGGCTGCTCTCCGGACCGGTCGATCAGCTGCCGGAGCGGCTGTTCAGCTCCGTGGCGGCCAAGAATCCCGACCACTGGGACGACTTTCCGGCCCTGTACCGCCGCCTGCTGCCACGGATCCTCCGGACCTTCTCCCGAGGCGAACTCCACCTGGACTCCGGGTTGGTGGCGACCCGGATGTGCCAGGCCGGCTGGCAGGCGTGGCCGCTACTCGAACGGGCGGCCGTGGCCGAAGTGTGGCGGACGCTGCTGGAGCGGACCCTGCACCAGTACCCGAGCCCGATGCCGGTCGCCGAGGTGCTGGAACTAATGGCGGTGAGCACCGGGGCTCTGCAACCCTGGCTCGACTCCTGTGCCGACACGCGCACACCGTCTGCCGACCGGCATCTGGCGGACCTGCTCGACACCTGGGTGGTCCACGACCATCCGGCCGGTCTGAAACTGGGCTTCTACGGCGAACTGCCCGCCGCCGCCGAACTGCTGCCCTGGCTGCGACGTCTGGACCCGGCCCGGCTGACCGAGACCCAGCGCTACCTGCGCGTCCTGCACCTGGCCGAGTGGGACGCGCTGCCGCCGAGGTGACCGTTGCCGAGTCAGCCCAGCTCGGCCAGGAGATCGCGCAGGCGGCGGGCGTAGGCGCGCGGGTGGGAGAGGTTGCCGTTGTGGCCGCCGGGGAACTCCCGGACCTGTTCGCCGACCAACTCGGCCAGGGCGTCCGCACACTGGCGGTCGAAGACGTTCCGGGGCGTGCTGCGCCCGGCGGCCGGGATGATCCGGGTGGGGGTGGTGCGCAGGGTGTCGGGCTCCAGGGTGTCGTGCACGATCGCGCTGAAGTCGTGCCGGATGAAGTGGTCGAAGTTGGCGATCCGGCGGGCGTCCATCGGGTGCGGCGTCAGGTCCTGCTCCGTCACCGCCTTGAGGTCGATGCCCAGCACCCGGGCCATCTCGGGCAGGGTCGGGCCGAGGCCGTGCTGCCGGTAGTGGTGCTGCAGTTCCTGCAACTCCCCTTCGTGCTTGGCGCGTTCGGCGGACGCCAGCAGGAGTGGGGTAACGGGCTCGTGGGCGATCAGCGCGCTCAGCTGCTCCGGGTGGCGGGCGGCGACGTGCAGCCCGATCGCGGCGCCGAGGCTGCACCCGAGCATCAGCGCGGGCGCATCGGTGACGGTCGCCAGCAGCCGGTGCACGTCCTCGGCGTGCTCGGCCAGGCTCGCGCCGCGCTCCGGCTCGTCCAGCCGGCTGCGGGACAGGCCCCGCCGGTCGTAGGTGACCACGGTGTACGCATCGGTGAGCCCCGCCACCAGGTCGGTGCTGCGGTCGGCGTCACCCTCGCCGCTCTGCGAGACGAGCAGGACCGGGCCGGTGCCGCGCACCTCGTAGTGCAGGGTCGCGCCGGGGACGGTGAGGCTGGCGGTGGACATGGTGGTTTCCCCCTCTGGGCGCTGACGGTCCGTCCGTTGCGCTTGCTCCCACCGTAGTGCATCCAAATAGATGCATCAATATGGATGGATCAATCTGGATGTACCGTGTCCTCATGAACGGCGTCGAACTCTTCCTGCTGGGCCGAACCCTGATGAAGATCGGCGAGAGTGCCATCCCGGAGCCCCTGGGCGGCACCGACGGTCAGCCCGGCAGTACCCGCGCGGTCCTGATCGTCGCCACCGACATCGCCGCCCATCCGGGCACCACTGCCAGCGAGATCGTGGCCCGCACCGGCTTTCCGCAGAGCCAGGTCTCCACCGCCGTCGCGCGCCTCCGGGAGGCCGGCTCGATCAGCACCGCCGCCGATCCCGCCGACGGCCGCCGGACCCTGATCCACCCCGCCGCCGAACCGTCCTCCCGGGTCGCCGAGATCCGGGCGACCACCGTCGACGACGCCCTCGCCGCCACCCTCGGCGGTAGTGACCCGGCCCGGTTGCGCGAGGTCGCCGACGCTCTGGCCGTCCTGGCCCGGCATCTGACGCCCGGTCGGCGTTGAACGGAGCGGCGGGGCGGCGAGGCGGCGGGCTGGTCACTCCGCGGAACGGCGGGCCTCCCGTACCGCGCGGTGGATCGCCCAGGCGTCCGCCACCGGGCCCAGGTGTCCGAGCTTGTCGGGGTTGAGCACCAGGCGGATCGCCTGGATCTGTCCGTCGAGGACGTCGAGCACCAGGGCCTGGAGCACCTTGCCGTCCCGGTCGCGGAAGATCGCGCCCGGCTGTCCGTTGACCTCGTGCGGCTCGAAGGTCACGTCGATCCGGGCCAGCAGGGGGAAGACGGCAGCGAGCAGTCGGGCCACGTTCTCGGTGCCCATCACGGCCCTGGCCAGCTGGGGGGTCTTGCCGCCGCCGTCGCCGACCATCGAGACGTCGGCGGCGAGCAGCTCCTGCAGGCCGAGCACGTCGCCCTCGCGAAGGGCGTCGAAGAACCGGCTCGCCAGCTCCTGCCGCTCCAGACGGTCCGCCTCGAACCGGGGTCGCCCGGCCGCCATGTGCCGCCGCGCCCGTACCACCAGCTGCCGGCAGGCCGCTTCCGACCGCTCCACCGTGGTGGCGATCTCGTCGTAGCCGAAGCCGAACACCTCCCGCAACAGGAAGACCGCCCGCTCCAACGGGCTGAGCCGCTCCAGCAGCAACAGCGCCGCCATCGACACCGAGTCGGCCAACTCCGCCGAACGCGCCGGGTCCTGGTACGGATCGCTCAGCAGCGGCTCGGGGAACCACGGCCCGACGTACGCCTCCCGCCGCACCCGCGCGGAACGCAGCACGTCGATCGAGATCCGGGTCGCCGCAGCCGACAGGAAGGCCTTGGTCGAGGCCGGGACAGTTGTCGAACCGTCAAAACGCAGCCAGGTCTCCTGCACCGCATCCTCGGCCTCGCTCACGCTGCCCAGAATCCGGTAGGCAATCGAGAACAGCAGCGGCCGCAGTTCCTCGAACTCCTCGATCTTGCTCACGCCGAATCCCCCTGAAGCAGGTGTCTTCCGATGATCATCCGGATCACCCGCGGGCCAGCGTAAACGCCCCGGGTTCGGGGCTCGGAGCCCGCTGTCGGGCTCCGAGCCGGTTACTGAGGTCCGATCAGTGGAACTGCCCGACCTGGTAGTTGCCCGCCGGCTGCCGGGTGGTGATGTTCACCCGGTTGGCCATGTTCATGAAGCAGATGTGGATCACCAGGGCGCCGAGCTGCTCCTCGTCGTAGTGCTTGGCGGCGTTCGCCCACACCTCGTCGCTGACCCCGCCGGCCGCGTCCGCGACCCGGGTCGCCTCCTCCGCCAGCTCCAGCGCGGCCCGCTCGGCCTCGGTGAAGACCGTGGCCTCCCGCCAGGCCGCTACCAGGTGCAGCCGCACCTGGCTCTCGCCGGCGGCGGTGGCGTCCTTGGTGTGCATGTCGATGCAGACGGCACAGCCGTTGATCTGGCTCACGCGCAGCGCCACCAGCTCCTGGGTGGCGGTCGGCAGCGGCGAGTCCTTGATCACCTTGCCCGCCGCCATGACGTGCTTGAGGACCTTGCCCGCGGTCGGGTTGGCGAAGAAGTTCAGTCGCGCGTCCATGGGGTGCTCCCTCGTGGTGGTCGGTGCCTGTGCAACCTGAGACGAGACGGCCCGCTCCGCTGTGACACGGCCGGATGTGACCTGCGTCTCGCGGCGTCCGGTGTCTGGAAGGATCGCCCTCATGAACTGCGCCGCGCTGCTCGTCGATGCGTTCGGCCGGGTCCGTGAGGCCGTCCACGGGGCGGTGGCCGGGCTCGGGCCCGACGAGTTGGCGGAACGCCTGAACGCGAAGGCCAACTCGGTCGCCTGGCTGGTCTGGCACCTGACGCGGATCCAGGACGACCATGTGGCCGACGTCGCGGGCACCGAACAGCTCTGGACCGCCCGGGGGTGGCACGACCGCTTCGGCCTGCCCTTCCCGGTGGCCGCCACCGGCTACGGGCACACCACCCGCGAGGTCGCGGCGGTCCGGGTCGACTCCGCCCGACTGCTCACCGGCTACTACGACGCCGTGCACGAGCACACGCTGTCGTACGTACGCGGGCTCAGTGGTTCGGCCCTCGACCGGATCGTGGACGAGAGCTGGACTCCGCCGGTGACGCTGGGCGTCCGGCTGGTCAGCGTCGTCTCCGACAGCCTCCAGCACGCGGGTCAGGCGGCCTTCGTCCGTGGCGTACTCCGGCGACGCTAGTCGTGCCCGGGTGATTGCTGGTGCTAGCACTGTGCTTGCAATTGCAAGCAGGGTGGGGCAGAGTGCTGGCATGGCTTCACTGAAGGTCGGCTCGCTCGGGGAGTACATCCGGGAGCAGCGGCGGAACGCGCAGTACTCGTTGCGCCAGCTGGCGGAGGTGGCGGGGGTTTCGAACCCGTACCTGAGCCAGATCGAGCGCGGGCTGCGGAAGCCGAGCGCGGAGATCCTGCAGCAGATCGCCAAGGCGCTGCGGATCTCGGCCGAGACGCTGTACGTGCAGGCCGGAATGCTGGAGGAGCGGCAGGGGGAGGGGCTCGAACTGCGGGCCGCGATCCTGGCCGATCCGTTGATCAGTGAGCGGCAGAAGCAGGCGCTGCTCGCGGTCTACGACGCCTTCCTGAAAGAGAATCAGGACAGCGTCGGGGAGCCCGGAAAAACAGGAGAGGGACAGGCCGACCGCCGGACTGTCGAGGGATAGCAGGAGGACCGGTCATGCCGATCACCGACGAGATCAAGAAGACACTGAGCGACCCGACCCCGCTGTACGCGATCGCGGGCGCCGGGGACCTGGCGTACGAGAAGCTGCGCGAGGTGCCGGCCAAGGTCGAGGCACTCGCGGCCGACCGCAAGGGCGCCCAGGAGAAGGCCACGGCCCGGCTCCAGGAGGCGCAGACCCGGCTGGTCGAGGCGCAGGCGAAGGTGACCGAGACGGTCTCCCTGCTGCCGGGTGACCTGAAGGGGCTGCAGGAGAAGGCGCAGGGCTTCGCGCTCCAGCAGGTCGGGCTGGCGCTGGAGTTGGCCGTGAAGGCCAAGGAGGCGTACGAGGAGCTGGCGGTTCGGGGCAAGGCCGTGGTGGAGGGCCAGCAGGCTCCCCAGGCGGAGCAGCCGGCCGCCGAGGTCGAGGTGGACGGCGAGGTCGTGGTCGAGGCCGTGGTGGTGGACCTGGAGCCGGACGTGGAGTCGGACCTGGACTCGGAGCCCGCCGCCAAGCCGGCGCCGAAGCGGGCGCCCCGGGCGCGGAAGAGCACCGGCGACGCCGAGAAGTAGCCCAAGAAGTAGCCCAGGAGGAAGCCTGGAAATCAGGCGGGGCACAACCGGGCGTACCGGTTCGTTGTCCCGGGTACGGTCGTCCGGCCGTGCCAGGATGGGTGGCGGTGTCGCCGGAGCCGCAGTGAGGAGTCCGCAGTGTCCGAGATCCTGCAGTTGGATTACCTGGATCCGTTCTGGTGGCTGGCCGTGGCGATCGTGGGCTTCAAGCTGTTCGCCTTCGTGGACGCGGTGACGCGTCGGGAGGATGCCTTCCGGGCGGCGGACAAGAAGACCAAGCCGTTCTGGCTGATCATTCTCGGGCTGGCGCTCGGGCTGGACCTGCTGCTCGGCGCGGCGGTGTTCAGCATCCTGACCCTGGTCGGGCTGGCCGCCGCGATCGTCTACATGGTCGATGTCCGGCCCGCGATCAAGCAGCTGACGGACGGTCGGGGCAACGACAGCAAGCGGAACATGGGGCCGTACGGGCCCTGGTGACGAAGTGTCACCGTCGATGGGGAGCAGCCGCCCGGCTGCTCCCCCTGGTGGTCGCCGATCAGCTCGACCAGCCCGTCCTGGCCCAGTCGGCGGGAGCCGGCGCCGACCCGGCCCTCGACCAGGCCGTCGGTGTAGAGCAGCAGGCTCCAGCCCGGATCGAGGGTCAGCTCCTCGGCGGGCCAGGCGGCTCCGGGGTCGTCGCAGTGCAGCAGCCCGAGGGCCGGGCCCGCCTGGTCGGCGGAGAGCAGGGTGGGTGTGCCGCCGGGGCCGAGCAGCAGCGGCGAGGGGTGCCCGGCGAGGTAGAGCCTGGCCTGGTCCCGGCCGGTCAGGGCCGCAGGGGTGCCGGTCTCTGCCGGGGAGAGCACCATCATGCAGAGCGTCGCGAAGATCTCGTCGCTGCGCCGCTCGTGCTCCAGCACGTGCTGGAGGGTGGTGAGCAGAGCCTGTCCGGTCAGCCCGGCGAAGACCAGCGAGCGCCAGGCGATCCGGAGCGCGACCCCGAGGGCGGCCTCGTCCGGCCCGTGGCCGCAGACGTCGCCGATCACCACGTGGACCATGCCGTCGTCCGTCCGGACGGCGTCGTAGAAGTCGCCGCCGAGCAGCGCCCGGCTGCGGCCGGGGCGGTAGCGGCGGGTGAAGGAGAGCCCGGCGCCGTCCAGCAGCGGGGTGGGCAGCAGGTGGCGCTGGAGGCGGGCGTTCTCCTGGCCGCGCAGCTCGGCCTCGACCAGGCGGCGCTGGGACTCGTCGGCCCGCTTGCGCTCCACCGCGTACCGCAGTGCGCGGGCCAGCAGGGGCCCGTCGGTCTCGTGCCGGATCAGGAAGTCCTGGGCTCCGGCCGCCACGGCGGCGGCGCCCAGCTCGGCCCCGGCCGCGTCGGTGAGCACCACGACGGCGGTCTGCGGGGCGTGCCGGAGCAGCTCGCGGAGCCCCTCCAGCCCCTGCAGCGGGCCTCGTTGGTCGGCCGGGTCGGCGAGGTCCAGCAGGACGCAGCCGAACTCGGCCTCGCGCACCCGGCCTCGCCGGGAGCCGGGCCGGGGCAGCCGGGTGGTGGCGGAGGCCACGCCCTGGGCCCAGTGCAGCTCGATCGCCGAGCCGCTGTCGGCGACCAACTGCTCCAGGAAGGCCGCGTCGGTGAAGTCGTTCTCGATCACCAGCAGCCGGAACGGGGCGTCCGGTGTGCCGGCGGTGGCCCGGGGGTGCGGTATCGGACTGTGCCCAGCCTCCACCGCCTCCGCGCGCGTGCTGCGCGTTTCGGTGAGGGCGCCCGGCCGGTGCGCGGCACGTGGTGCCCGCCCGTCTCCCGTTGCGGGCATTGGTCGGTCCTCCCTTTCCCCGACTGGGCAACGGCTGAGGTCCGCGCGCAGTGCCCGCATGGCACTGTGTGTCGGGGAGCTTCCCGCGACCATAACGTGATCTCCGGAGTTTTCTCCGGCCGACCGGCGACTCTGTGGCTATTGCCACGCCGCGGTGGCCGAGCGTTCGGCTGACGGCGGGCACCGCGACTGCGGTGCTCGACAGGGAATGTGACGGAAGGTCGGTACGGTGACGCGGATCACTCTGGTCGAGGGTGACATCACGGAGCAGCGGGTGGACGTGGTGGTGAACGCCGCCAACTCCTCACTGCTGGGCGGCGGCGGGGTGGACGGCGCGATCCACCGCAAGGGCGGTCCGGAGATCCTGGCCGACTGCCGCAGGCTGCGCGCCTCGCACTACGGCAAGGGCCTGCCGACCGGCCGGGCCGTGGCCACCACGGCGGGCCGGCTACCGGCCCGCTGGGTGGTGCACACGGTGGGGCCCGTCCACCTGCCGGAGGAGTACGAGGAGCGGGCCGGGCTGCTGGCGTCCTGCTATCGGGAGTCCCTTCGGGTCGCGACGGAGCTGGGTGCGCGGACGGTGGCCTTCCCGGCGATCTCGACCGGGGTGTACCGGTGGCCGTTGGAGGACGCGGCGCGGATCGCCCTCGCGGCGGTGGCGGAGTTCACGGACGGTGGGTCGGAGCTGACGGAACTGACGGAGGTGCGGTTCGTGCTGTTCGGCCGGGAGGCGTACGAGGCATTCGAGCGCGCTGCGGAGCAGAGGAGCTGACCGGGGCTGGGACAGCCACCGGCCGCTCGTGCGGTGTCCCTATGGTGGCGTGACGAGGCGTCAGCACACCAGAGGTATTCGATAACTCGTTCGAGTGAATCATGACGGGTCGTCGAACGGATGACCGATCTGGTGACCGATCTGGTGACCGATCTGACGGCCGAGCGGACGGTCTACGGGGCCAGCGCACTCCACGGCACCGTGACCTCGCCCTGCCGCCACCGCCCGCGCGCGTCGACCAGCGGCCAGCTCCCGCCCAGCGCCCCGCACGCGGCCACCCAGCGCTGCCTGGCCCCGAACGCCCCGTACGGCGCCGCCGCCGACCAGGCCCGGTCGAAGTCGGCGAGGAAGGTGTGCACCGGACGTCCTGGCACGTTGTGGTGGATCAGCGCCTTCGGCAGCCGTTCGGCCAGGTCGGACGGCCGCTCCAGGCTGCCCAGCCGGGCCGCGAAGGTGACCGTCCGGGGGCCCTCGGGGCCGAGCGCGACCCAGACGTGCCGCCGCCCGATCTCGTCGCAGGTGCCCTCGACCAGCAGCCCGCCGGGCGCCAGCCGTCCGCACAGCCGCTCCCAGACCGCCGCCACCGCCGACTCCTCGTACTGCCGCAGTACGTTGGCGGCCCGGATCAGCAGGGCCCGCTCCCCGCCGTCCAACGGCACCTCGAAGCCGCCCCGGCGGAAGGTCAGCAGCGGCGGATCGGCGTACGGCAGCGCCGCCGCGACCCGCTCGGGCTCGATCTCGATGCCGACCGTCCGGACGTCGGCCCGTACGGCGCGCAGTCGGCCGGCCAGCTCGACGGCCGTCCACGGCGCGGCGCCGTAGCCGAGGTCCACGGCGACCGGCGGCCGGTCGGCGGAGCGCAGGGCGGGCCCCAGGGCGTGGGCGATCCAGCGGTCCATCCGCCGCAGCCGGTTGGTGTTGGTGGTGCCCCGGGTGACCGTTCCGACCGGTCGGTCCCGCCGCCCGCGGGCGGCGGAACTGGTGGGATCGAACGTGGCGGCCATGCCGAGCAGCCTACGGCGGGGCCGTCCGACGGTCCCACCAGGTGGTCGGGAATGCCGTCCGCACCTTCGGCGGTTGTCACACTGGACGAATGCCCACATGCCCGTGGGCGGCGCACGGGGAGCAACCAAGGAGGCCTCCGCAGGTGACCCAGCATCCTGCTCGAACGGCTCGCCGTGCCCAGCTTCTGCCCCCCGCGCGGGGGCGGTTGC
This sequence comes from Kitasatospora sp. P5_F3, assembly GCF_054049135.1. Lineage (NCBI taxonomy): Bacteria > Bacillati > Actinomycetota > Actinomycetes > Kitasatosporales > Streptomycetaceae > Kitasatospora > Kitasatospora sp. P5_F3. The sequence continues at coordinate 13,335 of NZ_JBFUMY010000030.1, forward strand.
AGGCTCTGGTGGGTGGCCGCTCCCGTCGGCCGCGCCGGATCGCGATGCTGAGCGTGCACACCTCCCCGCTGCACCAGCCGGGCACCGGCGACGCGGGTGGCATGAACGTCTACATCGTCGAGCTGGCCAAGCGGCTGGCCCAGCTCGACATCGAGGTCGAGGTCTTCACCCGGGCGATCAGCTCCGACGACGCGCCGACCGTCGAGCTGGCGCCGGGGGTGCTGGTCCGGCACGTCACGGCCGGCCCGTTCGAGGGCCTGGTCAAGGAGGACCTGCCCGCCCAGCTGTGCGCCTTCACGCACGCGGTGCTGCGCACCGAGGCGGGCCACCGGCCCGGCCACTACGACCTGGTGCACTCGCACTACTGGCTCTCCGGCCAGGTCGGCTGGCTGGCCGCCCAGCGCTGGGGCGTCCCGCTGGTGCACACCATGCACACCATGGCCCGGGTGAAGAACGCCGCGCTGGCCGAGGGCGACACCCCCGAGCCGGCCGCCCGGGTGATCGGCGAGAGCCAGGTGGTCGAGGCCGCCGACCGGCTGATCGCCAACACCGCCGAGGAGGCCGCCGAGCTGGCCTTCCACTACGCGGCCCGGCCGGATCAGCTGGCCGTGGTGCACCCCGGGGTCAACCTCGAGGTGTTCCGCCCCGGCGACCGGCAGGCCGCCCGGGCCCGGCTCGGCCTGCCGCAGGACGCTGCCGTGCTGCTCTTCGCGGGCCGGATACAGCCGCTCAAGGCGCCGGACGTCCTGCTCCGGGCGGTCGCGGTGCTGCTGGAGCGCGAGCCCGGGCTGCGCGGTCGGCTGGTCGTGCCGGTGGTCGGCGGCCCGTCCGGCAGTGGCCTGGCCAAGCCGGAGAGCCTGCAGAAGCTGGCGGCCGAGCTCGGCATCTGTGACGTGGTCAGGTTCCACCCGCCGGTCGGCCAGGCCGAGCTGGCCGAGTGGTACCGGGCGGCCACGGCCCTGGTGATGCCCTCGTACAGCGAGTCCTTCGGGCTGGTCGCGCTGGAGGCGCAGGCCTGCGGTACCCCGGTGGTGGCGGCCGCCGKCGGCGGGCTTCCGGTCGCGGTCCGGGACGGCCGGACGGGTGCCCTGGTGAGCGGCCACGACCCGGGCGACTGGGCCGGGGCGCTGCGTCCGTACGTGACCGACACCGAGCTGGTGCACCGTCAGGGGGCGGCCGCAGCCGCCCACGCGGCCGCGTTCGGCTGGGAGACCGCCGCGGCGAGTACCGCCGAGGTGTACACCTCGGCGATGCACCGGTCGGGGCTGCGCGGCGGCCTTCGGCTGGCCTGAGGCCGGCCTGAGGTCCCCGGCCCGGGCCGGCCTGACGGGGAGTCATCACGCCGGCCGCGGTACCGCCGAGTAACGTCTCCCCCATGGCAATCCGTACCAAGGACGACGCCCTCGCGCTGCTCCGGACCGCGCTGGACGAGGCGGGCGTGGCCTGGGAGCCCGCCGCGACCGATCCGTACACGTTGGTCGCGACGCTGCCCGGGACGCGCAAGCTGGCAACTCCGTGCGCCCTGCGGGTCGGTGACCACACCCTCTCGGTGAACGCTTTCGTGGTCCGGCGGCCGGACGAGAACCACGAGGCGGTCTACCGCTGGCTGCTGGAGCGCAACACCAAGCTGTTCGGTGTCGCGTACGCGATCGACGCGCTCGGCGACGTCTACCTGGCGGGCCGGCTGCCACTGGAGGGGCTGACCACCGAGGTGGTGGACCGGCTGCTCGGCACCGTGCTGCAGGGGGCCGACGAGCCCTTCAACACCCTGCTGGAGCTCGGGTTCGCGACCGCGATCCGGCGCGAGTGGGCGTGGCGCACCAAGCGCGGCGAGTCCACTCGCAACCTGGAGGCCTTCACCCACCTGGCCGGTCCCACCGGGGAACGGCCGGAGACCGACTGACCGTCAGACGACGGCGGGCCGGCGCTCCGGCTCGGCGGCCGGGACCGGGACGGCGGGGCGGCGGCCGACCAGCAGGAACCCGAGCGCGGCGGCGGTGCCCAGACCCGCGCAGGTGCCCCAGACCGCGACTCCGCCGCCGTGTTCGAGCAGCAGCCCGCCGCCCACCGGGCCGAGGAACGCGGCCAGCGACCAGGAGAGCGAGAACACGCCCTGGTAGCGCCCCCGGGCCAGGGCCGGGGAGCGCTCGGCGATCAGCGCCATCATGGTCGGGGTGTTCATCATCTCGCCGACCGTCCAGACCACCACGGTGAGCGCGAAGAGCACCGCCGAGGAGCCGGCGAACATGGTCAGCCCGAAGCCCCAGCCGGTCAGCAGCACGCTGGCGACCAGCATCGCGGTGCGGTTCCGGCCGGTCATCAGCCGGGTCAGCGGGAGCTGGAGCAGGACGATCAGCAGCCCGTTCAGGCCGATCACCAGCCCGTACTGCGAGGCCGGGACTCCGGCCCGGCGCATGTCGAGGGCGAGCGTGCTGTTGCTCTGCTGGACGATCAGGGCGAGCAGCAGGTTGATGCCGACGATCGCCATGAACCGGCCGTCCCGGAACACCGTGCCCAGGCCGACGGTGGGCGCCGAGCGCTCCACGGCGGTGACGGCGGGCTTGGTCTCGGGAATCCGGACGAAGATCACCACCGCGCAGGCCAGCGTGCTGGCCGCGTCCAGCAGAAAGAGCGTCAGATACCCGTGTCCGGCGAGCAGCCCGGCCGCCGCCGCAGCGACGCTGAAGCCCAGGTTGATCGCCCAGAAGTTCAGCGAGTACGCCCTGACCTGATGCTCGGCGGGCACCAGGTCGGCGATGATCGCCGACACGGCCGGGCGGGAGGCGTTGCTGGTCAGGCCGACCAGGAAGGCCACCACCGCGATCGCGACCTGGCCGTCGGTGAAGCCGAGCACCGCCATGCTGACGGCGGTGGACAGCTGGGCCGCGAGCAGCGTCGGCCGCCGCCCGATCCGGTCGGTCAGCACCCCGCCGCCGACCGCCGCGATCGCCGAGCCGAGCCCGAAGAGCGAGGCGACCAGGCCCGCGTAGGTGGTCGAGTAGCCGCGTTCGGAGGTCAGGTAGAGGGCGAGAAACGGCACCACGAAGCCGCCGATGCGGTTCACCAGTGTGCTGACCCAGAGCCACCAGAACGCCCGGGGGAGTCCACCAGCCGTCTCTGATAGTGAGACGCGCAGGCGTTGCAGAGCGGGCATGTGGGGGCTCCCGGGTGGCACGGAGTCCCGCTGAGCGGTTCGGGGCAGGGCAGGGCGGCCGCTCAGCGCGACGGTAAGTGGCTAAATTCCGAAGCGAACATTACTGCTGGACCTCCGTCCCGACCAGCGGTTATCCGCCTCTATTAAGCTGACCCCCATGGCTGACACGACCTACCGACTGATCCTGCTCCGTCACGGCGAGAGCCAGTGGAACCAGAAGAACCTCTTCACCGGCTGGGTCGACGTCGACCTCAACGAGAAGGGCGAGAAGGAGGCCGCACGCGGCGGCGAGCTGCTCGCCGCCGAGGGCTACCTCCCCGACGTGCTGCACACCTCCCTGCTGCGCCGCGCGATCCGCACCTCGCAGATCGCCCTGGACAAGGCCGACCGGCACTGGATCCCGGTCAGCCGCAGCTGGCGGCTGAACGAGCGCCACTACGGCGCCCTCCAGGGCAAGGACAAGGCCCAGACCCTGGCCGAGTTCGGCGAGGAGCAGTTCCAGCTCTGGCGCCGTTCGTACGACACCCCGCCGCCCGCGCTCGAGGACGGCACCGAGTACTCGCAGTCCGGCGACGCCCGCTACGGCGACATCCCGAGCGAGCTGCGTCCGCGCACCGAGTGCCTCAAGGACGTCGTCGACCGGATGCTCCCGTACTGGTACGACGCGATCGTCCCCGACCTGGCGGCCGGCAAGACCGTCCTGGTCACCGCGCACGGCAACAGCCTGCGCGCGCTGGTGAAGCACCTCGACGGCATCTCCGACGAGGCCATCGCCGGCCTGAACATCCCCACCGGCATCCCGCTCGTCTACGAGCTCGACGCCGACTTCAAGCCGGTCACCAAGGGTGGCCGCTACCTGGACGCGGACGCTGCCGCTGCCGCCATCGAGGCGGTCAAGAACCAGGGCAAGAAGTAAGCCCGAAGTACTGACGGCCCCTCACCTGCGCGGATCGCGCCGGGGACATGCGAGCGTTCCGGGACGCGGTCACCGGTTGGGCGGCGGGCGGTCCCGGTGGGCCGGCGGGTGAGCTGGCCGCGCGGCTGGGGGTGCGGACCGCGGTGCTGCTGGAGGGGCCGAGCGACCTGGCGGCCGTGGAGGCGCTGGCTGCGCGCCAGGGCCGGGACCTGGCGGCCGAAGGGGTGGGCGTCATGTCGATGGGCGGAGCGATGAGCGTCGGCCGCTACGCCGGCCTGCTCGGGCCGGCAGGGCTGGGGCTGCGGCTCGCCGGACTGTGCGACGAGGGCGAGCTGGGGTTCTACGACCGCGCCTTCGAGAGCGCTCGCGCGCCGCGCCACGGGTTCTTCGTCTGCGTGGCGGACCTGGAGGAGGAACTCATCCGCGCGCTGGGCGTGGTGCGGGTCGAGGAGATCCTCCGGGCCGAGGGTGACTTCGTGGCCTGGCAGATCTTCGGGCGCCAACCCGCACAGCAGGGCCGGCTCCCGGAGCGGCAGTTGCGGCGCTTCCTCGGTACGAAGAAGGGCCGCAAGATCCGCTACGGCAGCCTGCTGGTCGAGGCCCTCGACGCCGAGCGGGTGCCTGCTCCGCTGCGCGATCTGCTCGCGAGCCTGTGACCTGAGCCCGGGCGGGGGCGGCTCAAGGTCGACGTCAACTGGCCGCTGTGGGGCGGTGGTTCAGACCATTGACGGGTCAGCTGTGCGCTCCTACGGTATGCACCAGCGCTGGCGCGAGCACGCCAAGATCCCCCACCGGCGGCCGTTCGCCAGTCATGCACTCCATCCACCCCCACAGCTCGCTCCGGCCTGCCCGGAGACGAGTCCGGAAGGAGCACCATGCGTAAGCGCCACCTGTTCGCGGCCCTCGTCGGGGCCTTGGCCGTACCGGTCGCCACCGCGATCCCGGCCTTCTCGCACGGCTACATCAGCGGCCCGCCGAGCCGGGCCGCGTACTGCGCCGCGGGCACCGTCACCGGCTGCGGCGACATCCAGTGGGAGCCGCAGAGCGTCGAGGGGCCGAAGGGCTTCCCGAGCGGCGGTCCGGCCGACGGCAAGCTCTGCGCGGGCGGCAACAGCCGGTTCGCCCAGCTGGACAACCCGCGGAACGGGGCCTGGCCGACCACCAAGGTGACGGCGGGTCAGAAGCAGAACTTCACCTGGAAGTTCACCGCCAGGCACGCCACCGCCCAGTACCGGTACTTCCTCACCAAGCCGGGCTACAACGCGGCCTCGATGTTGAGCCGGAGCAACCTCAACCTCACCCCGCTGCTGACCGTCCCCGGTAACAACGCCCAGCCGCCCAGCACCCTCACCCACAGCGTGCCGCTGCCGGCCGGGCTGACCGGGCACCACGTACTGCTCGCGGTGTGGGACGTCGCCGACACCACGAACGCCTTCTACTCCTGCGTCGACCTGCAGTTCTGAGAGGGCGTCAACCTCTGAGACCGGAGCCGCAGACCTGCACCGGCCGGGCATACGTCGGCCGGGCGCCCCGCTCAGGACAGGGGAGGGTCAGTGGCCGCTGCAGCAGCCACCGGTGACGCCGCCGCATTGGCAGGGCGCCCCCGACTGGCAGCCGCAGCCGCAGCCGCCACCACAGCCGCACCCGGCGGCGAGGATCGGCAGCAGGGCGGGGGTGGTCGGCTCGACGACGCTCGACGGTGAACTGGTCGGAGCGGTGGTTGCCTTCATCGCGCTGGGCCCTCCTTGGCACTGGCACACTGCGGCGCACACGGAGGTGTGCCCACCTCCGAGTGAAGCCCCGCCGGTGACGGGGCGTCAACGGGCGCGCAGGGGCGGTTCAGGACCGCCCCGTGCGCCCCCGCGCCGTTGCCGGTCGGACTGCCGGGCTGGACTGCCGGGTCGGGCTGCCGCTACTCCGCGGACTCGGCGTTGGCGACGAAGTCGGCCACGTGCTCGCCGGTCACCAGGAAGACCACGCGCTTGGCCACCGAGACCGCGTGGTCGGCGAAGCGCTCGTAGTACCGGCCGACCAGGGTGACATCCACCGCGGTCTCGATGCCGTGCTGCCAGCGGTCGTCCAGCAGGTGCGAGAACAGCTCGCGGTGCAGTGCGTCGATCGCGTCGTCGTCCTGCTCCAGCTCGAGCGCCTTCTCGACGTCCTTGGTGGCGATCACCTGGCCGGCCTTGGCGACCAGCCGCTGGGCGAGCTGCCCCATCTCCAGCACGATCGGGTGCAGGTCGTTCGGGACCGCGGTCTCCGGGAAGCGCAGCCGGGCCACCTTGGCCACGTGCCGGGCCAGGTCGCCGCAGCGCTCCAGGTCGGAGCTCATCCGCAGCGAGGTGACCACGATCCGCAGATCGGTGGCGACCGGCTGCTGACGGGCCAGCAGGTCGATGGCCCGGTTCTCCAGGTCGTGGTGCAGGGCGTTGACCTTGTCGTCGGCGGCTATCACGCTCTCCGCCAGCGCCAGGTCGGCGTCGAGCAGCGCGGTGGTGGCCCGCCCCATGGCCGAGCCGACCAGCCGGGCCATCTCGACCAGGCCGTCGCTGATCGAGTCGAGTTCCTCGTGGTACGCGTCGCGCATTGCTGCTCTCCTCAGTAGCTCTGTCGGTGGCGGTGCCGACCGGCCATCTCACATGACGAACGAGCCCGTCTGACGATCGGGACGGCCGCTGCTGGTGGCGGCATCGTAGTGCCGTCACCGCCCGAACGGGCTGCGCAACCCACCCTGGGCTGTTTGGGCGACCACGCACGGCCGGTGTAGTGAACCAGTGGCAGCGTGAAGGTGAATTCTCGGCAACGCGCGGCCGATGCCTTGATCTCACCCCGGGGGTGGGCCGCCATCATGCGCTTACGCTGGCCACATGGACGTGAACGTGGCTCTCGCCGCAGCCTGCGCCATAGCCGGGCTCGGTGTCGGTCTCACGGCCGCGATCGCCTTCCGCTGGAGTGAGCGGGAGCAGGCCAGGGCAGGTAGCGGAGGCAAGGGCGGAAAGACAGGCGTAAGCACGCCGATGCAGGAACCGCCGCTCCCGCCGGGGGTGGACACCGTGCTCTCGGTGCTGCGCTCGTGCGCAATCGTGCTCGGCGAGGGTGACGAGGTGGTCAAGGCCAGCTCCGCCGCCTATGCGATGGGCCTGGTCAGGGGAGGGGCGATGGCCGTGGAGCAGATGCTCTCGCTGGCCCGCGCCACTCGCCGGGACGGCGAGATCCGCCAGGTCGAGCTGGAGGTGCCCAAGCCCGGTGCGGCCCGCGCCACCGACCCGCTGGCGGTCTCCGTCCGGGTCGCCCCGCTCGGCTCCCGGCTGGTCCTGGTGCTGGTCGAGGACTTGACCGAGCGCCGCCGGATCGAGGCGGTCCGGCGGGACTTCGTGGCCAACGTCTCGCACGAGCTGAAGACCCCGGTCGGCGCGCTCTCACTGCTCTCCGAGGCGGTCGCGGACGCGTCCGACGATCCGGAGGCGGTGCAGCGCTTCGCCGGCCGGATGCAGATCGAGGCGACCAGGCTGGCCAGCCTGGTGCAGGAGATCATCGACCTGTCCCGGGTCCAGGACGACCAGTTGATGGTCGACCCGGAGCCGGTCCCGGTGGACACCCTGATCGCCGAGGCGATCGACCGCTGCCGTCAGCCCGCCGCCGCCAAGCAGATCCACATCGCGGCGGGCGGCATCGGCGGCCTCTACCTGCACGGCAACCGCGGCCAGCTGGCCGCCGCGCTGGGCAACCTGGTGGAGAACGCGGTCAACTACAGTCCGCCCCGTACCCGGGTGGCGATCGCCMCCCGGCGGATCTCCAGCGCCGCCGCCCTCGGTGAGGCGGACGGCGAGCTGATCGAGATCTCGGTGACCGACCAGGGCATCGGCATCTCCGAGAAGGACCGCGAGCGGATCTTCGAACGCTTCTACCGCGTCGACCCGGCCCGCTCCCGGGCCACCGGCGGAACCGGCCTCGGCCTCTCCATCGTCAAGCACGTGGCGGCCTCCCACGGCGGCACCGTGTCGGTGTGGAGCGTCGAGGGCCAGGGTTCCACCTTCACCGTCCGACTCCCCGCCGGTCAGGCTCCGGCGGCGAGCCAGCAGAGCCCCATCATCCTCCCCAACCCCCATCCTGCCCCGGAGGCCCGATCGTGACCCGAGTACTGGTGGTCGAGGACGAGGAGTCGTTCAGCGACGCCCTGTCGTACATGCTCCGCAAGGAGGGCTTCGAGGTGGCCATCGCCGCCACCGGCCCCGACGCGCTGGAGCAGTTCGAACGCAATGGCGCCGACCTGGTGCTGCTCGACCTGATGCTCCCCGGCCTGCCCGGTACGGAGGTCTGCCGTCAGCTCCGGGTCCGCTCCAACGTCCCGGTGATCATGGTCACCGCCAAGGACAGCGAGATCGACAAGGTGGTCGGCCTGGAGATAGGTGCCGACGACTACGTCACCAAGCCCTACTCCACCCGCGAGCTGGTCGCCCGGATCCGCGCGGTGCTCCGCCGCCGCGGTGAGGACGGCGGCCCCGGCGAGAACGGTGGCGGCCCCGGTGCACTGGAGGCCGGTCCGGTCCGGATGGACGTCGACCGGCACGTGGTGACGGTGGACGGCGCCAAGGTCGACCTGCCGCTCAAGGAGTTCGACCTGCTGGAGATGCTGCTCCGCAACGCGGGCCGGGTGCTCACCCGGATGCAGCTGATCGACCGGGTCTGGGGCGCCGACTACGTCGGTGACACCAAGACCCTGGACGTCCACGTGAAGCGCCTGCGGGCCAAGATCGAGCCGGACCCGGGGGCCCCGCGCTTCCTGGTGACGGTCCGTGGCCTGGGCTACAAGTTCGAGCCGTAAACCGACGTACCGAAGGCCCTCGCTCGTACCGAGCGGGGGCCTTCGGCATGACGTGCGGTCAGTGCGAGGCTGCCACGGTGGTCGACGCCGACGGCGAGGTCGACGCGCCGGCGGACGGCGACGCGGAGCCGGAGGCACCGGCCGAAGCGGACGCCGAAGCCGACGGTGACGGCGACGCGGAGGCGGACGGCGATGCCACGTGGTCGGTGGCCGGGCCGTAGCCCTCGTACACGCCGATGGCGGGGTGCACCTGGGCGGCGACGCCGACCTTGCCGGCCTTGGCGAACGAGAACGAGGTGGGCGCGAAGCCGCCGACCTCCAGCTTGGCCGAGACGATCTTGGCGGCCGGCTGGCCCTCGCTGCCGATCGCCACGGCACCGCCGGCCGGAATGACGATCTCGGACAGCGTGGCGCCCTTGGCGTCCGTGAAGGCCGCGGTGACGCCCTCGCCGACGGTGACCGACTGCAGGATCTCGGCGGTCGGGCCGGTGTTGCTGATGTTCACCGCGAGCTGGGCCGGGCCGGCGTGCTCGGAGCTGGAGCCGGCCGCGGTCACCACCACGATGTTGTTGAGCTTGAGGTTGTCCCCGATCGACGTCGCGGCGTTGTCCGGCTTGATCTGCAGGGTCTCCGGGGTGTTCCCGGCGGCACAGGCGGACAGCGGGAGGATCGCGGCGAGGGCGATCACGGCGATCGCGCCGCGTCGAAGGCTGCGGCTCACGGCGGCGGCATCTCCTTGGTATCTCGGGTCGGTGGTCAGGGTCAGGTTACCGACCGCAGTTATCCGGTTCTCACGGGGTGGCCCCGTGTCGCGGGTGGAGTCCGGGGAAGGGGCCCGCAGCGGCCCGCCGGGGGCCGCGTCCGCGTATACGGCAAAAACCCATGATCCAATCATGGTTTCGGGAGTGTTGCCAGAGGTTTCGTCAGGTGTGTATACCGCCTCCGACCTGCGGTAAGGCCCCGTCGAACACCGGTCGCAGCACGCCGAAGGGGCCCTTGTCAAGCCCCGAGACCGGCTCTGACCTGCGAAAACGCCCTTCGGGTGGGCTGGGAACCGTGTTATTCTGGTAAGCCACGGAAGGGGCCCTGTCACATGACGTTCAAGGTTGGCGACACGGTGGTCTACCCCCATCACGGGGCTGCGCTGATCGAGGCCATTGAGATTCGCCAGATCAAAGGTGTGGACAAGACCTACCTGGTGCTGAAGGTGCAGCAGGGAGACTTGACGCTGCGCGTGCCCGCGGAGAATGCGGAGTTCGTCGGTGTGCGCGACGTAGTTGGCCAGGAAGGCCTCGACCGGGTGTTCGAGGTCCTGCGTGCGCCTTACACGGAAGAGCCGACCAACTGGTCGCGCCGGTACAAGGCGAACCTCGAGAAGCTCGCCTCCGGCGATGTGATCAAGGTGGCCGAGGTCGTCCGCGACCTGTGGCGTCGCGAGCGTGAGCGCGGTCTCTCGGCCGGAGAGAAGCGGATGCTCGCCAAGGCGCGCCAGATCCTGGTCAGCGAGCTCGCGCTCGCGGAGAACACCAATGAGGACAAGGCGGAGACGCTGCTCGACGAGGTCCTGGCTTCGTAGTTCAGCCCCCGCAGGTCGAAGCGCCCGATGCCGGTGCGTCACCATGGTCACGTACGTGATCCAGGTGGTCACCCGGCACCTCGGGCGCTTCGGCGTACCCGGGCACTGGTCGAACGGTCTGACGGAGACCCGGTGCTTTCGGAAGGGGCCGGGGCACCGTCGGGCGTTCGCCTGGGCCATACCCATCGCGCCGAAGGCGCGAAACCTGACCGCGAAACTTGGAAGAACCGGCACAGCGCCGAAGGAGCGAAACCCTGAACGGCACAGCAGCAGTCGCAGCAGCCGTGGTCCCCGCCGCAGGGCGGGGCGAGCGGCTCGGCCCCGGTGCCCCGAAGGCGCTGCGTGAGCTAGGCGGGGTTCCCCTGCTGGTGCACGCGGTCCGGGCACTGGCGCGCAGCCGGGCGGTCGGCCTGGTGGTGGTGGCGGCCCCGCCGGAGGGGGTGGCCGAGGTGATCGCCCTGCTGGACAGTCACGGGCTGGACGGCAAGGACATCCGGGTGGTGGCCGGCGGTGCCACCAGGCAGGAGTCGGTCCGGCTCGGTCTGGCCGCGATCCCGGCCGAGGTCGGCATCGTGCTGGTGCACGACGCGGCCCGGCCGCTGGTCCCGGTCGAGGTGGTGGACGCGGTCGCCGCGGCCGTCCGGGCCGGGGCCGAGGCGGTGGTGCCCGCGGTGCCGCTGGCCGACACCGTGAAGCTGGTCGAGCCGCAGAGCGGCGGCCGCCCCGAGCCGGTGCTGGACACGCCCGACCGTTCGACGCTCCGCGCGGTGCAGACGCCGCAGGGCTTCCGCCGGGACGTCCTGGCCGCGGCGCACGAGCGGGCACTCACCGAGCCGGTGGCGGTCACCGACGACGCCGGGCTGGTGGAGCAGTTCGGCGGCAAGGTGGTGGTGGTGCCGGGCCACGAGGAGGCGTTCAAGGTGACGCGGCCGCTGGACCTGGTGCTGGCCGAGGCTGTTCTCGCCCGGAGGAGGGCTTCCGATGGCTTCTGACACTCCTCTGATTCCGCTGGTGGGGATCGGCACCGACGTGCACGCCTTCGAGGCCGGCCGCCCGCTCTGGGTGGCCGGGCTCGAGTGGCCGGAGGCCGAGTTCGGGCTGGCCGGGCACTCGGACGCGGACGTGGCGGCGCACGCCGCCTGCGACGCGCTGTTCTCGGCCGCCGGGGTGGGCGACCTGGGTGCGCACTTCGGCACCGACCGCCCCGAGTGGTCCGGTGCCTCAGGCGTCGCGCTGCTCACCGAGGCGGCCCGGATCGTCCGGGCGGCGGGCTTCGAGATCGGCAACGTCGCGGTCCAGGTGATCGGCGTCCGGCCGAAGGTCGGCAAGCGCCGGGCCGAGGCACAGGCCGCGCTCTCGGCGGCGGTGGGCGCACCGGTCTCGGTCTCCGGCACCACCACCGACGGTCTCGGCCTGACCGGCCGGGCCGAGGGTCTGGCCGCGATCGCCACGGCGCTGGTCTACCGGATGTAGGTGGTCCGGCTGTCGCCCCGCAAGGCGGTCGACAGCGCCTGAACCCGGCGCAGTTGACGTCCCCGTGGGCGAAAGGTGGCGGGGCACCCCCTGTAGCCCACTACGCTTGACGCTGTGAGCCTTCGCCTGTACGACACCAGCACCCGCCAGGTACGCGACTTCGTCCCGCTTGTACCGGGCTGCGTCTCCATGTACCTGTGCGGCGCGACCGTCCAGGCGCCCCCGCACATCGGACATATCCGGTCCAACCTCAACTTCGACGTGATGCGCCGGTGGTTCGGCTACCGCGGCTACCAGGTCACCTTCGTCCGGAACGTCACGGACATCGACGACAAGGTGATCGCCAAGGAGCGCGAACTCGGCACCCCGTGGTGGCAGATCGCGTACACCAACGAGCGTGCCTTCAACGAGGGTTACGCGGCCCTGGGCTGCTTGCCGCCCTCGGCGGAGCCGCGGGCCACCGGCCATGTGCCCGAGATGATCGAGATGATGCAGACGCTCATCGCGAAGGGGCACGCCTACGAGTCCGAGGGCAACGTCTACTTCGCGGTGACCACGTACCCCGAGTACCTGGCGCTCTCCAACCAGGAGCTGGACAACCTCCGGCAGCCGGAGAGCACCGGCGAGACCGGCAAGCGGGACGCGCGTGACTTCGCGATGTGGAAGCGCTCCAAGGAGGGTGAGCCCAGCTGGGAGACCCCGTGGGGCCGCGGCCGTCCGGGCTGGCACCTGGAGTGCTCGGCGATGGCGCACAAGTACCTCGGGACGTCCTTCGACATCCACGGCGGCGGGCTCGACCTGATCTTCCCGCACCACGAGAACGAGATCGCCCAGTCGAAGGCGTTCGGCGACGACTTCGCCAACTTCTGGGTGCACAACGCCTGGGTCACCATGAGCGGCGAGAAGATGTCGAAGTCGCTCGGCAACTCGGTGCTGATCTCCGAGATGGTCCAGCGCTGGCGCCCGATCGTGCTCCGGTACTACCTGGCCGGGCCGCACTACCGCTCGATGATCGAGTACAGCGAGGAGTCGGTGCGCGAGGCGGAGACCGCGTTCGCCCGGATCGAGGGCTTCATCCAGCGGGTGACCGAGCTCTGCGGTCCGGTGGACGCGGCCCCCGAGGTGCCGCTGGCCTTCGCCGAGGCGATGGACGACGACCTCGGGGTGCCGCAGGCGTTGGCCGTCGTGCACACCGCCGTCCGCCAGGGCAACAGCGCCCTGACCGCGGACGACAAGGAGAACGCGGTGGCGCGGCTGGCCGAGGTCCGTGCGATGCTCGGTGTACTGGGTCTCGACCCGCTCGACGACCACTGGGCCGGCGCCGAACGTGGCGACGACCTGCACGGGGTGGTCGACTCGCTGGTCCAGCTGGTGCTGGAGCAGCGGCAGGCCGCCCGGGGCCGCAAGGACTTCGCGACCGCGGACGCGATCCGCGACCAGCTCGTGCTGGCGGGCCTGTCCATCGAGGACGGCCCGACCGGCTCACGCTGGACGCTCAACAACCAGTAACCCCGCTTTCCGGGGTGAGGGTGGGCCGTACCGGACCGGTACGGCCCATCCGCATGACGCAGAGCATGCCGTCGGCGGTCGCCGCCGGGGCGTGCGAGACAGACAAGGGAAGTACAGCCATGGCCGGCAACAGCCAGCGCAGGAACCGACGCAACCCCGACTCGAAGAAGGGCGCGAGTGTCGGCACCGGCGGGCACAGCCGGAAGGCGCTCCAAGGCAAGGGCCCGACCCCGCCCGCCTCGGCTCGCAAGGGGCACATCAAGCAGCGGCAGGCCAACGCCGCCGTGAAGCGGGAGATGGACGCCAAGTCGCGGGCCGGTATGCGCCGGGCCGGGGCCGGTGGCCGTGGCGGCCGCGGCGGATCGGGCTCGGCCGAGCTGGTCTTCGGCCGTAACTCGGTGGTCGAGGCGCTGCGCGGTGGCGTGCCCGCCACCGCGCTCTACGTGCTCCAGTTCATCGACACCGACGACCGGGTGCGGGAGGCCCTCCAGGCCGCCACCGAGCGCGGTGTGCCGCTGATGGAGGCGCCGCGCGTCCAGCTCGACAACATGACCGGTCAGATGAACCACCAGGGCATGGTGCTCCAGGTCCCGCCGTACGAGTACGCGCACCCGGAGGACCTGCTGGCCTCCGCCGCCGACAACGGCGAGGACGCGCTGGTGATCGCGCTGGACGGGGTCACCGACTCCCGCAACCTCGGCGCCGTGGTCCGTTCCGCCGCCGCCTTCGGGGCGCACGGCGTGGTGATCCCGGAGCGCCGGGCCGCCGGTATGACCGCCGGGGCGTGGAAGACCTCCTCGGGCGCCGCGGCGCGACTGCCCGTCGCGCGCGCCACCAACATGACCCGCGCGCTGGAGGCGTACCAGAAGGCCGGTCTGCTCGTGGTCGGCCTGGCGGCCGACGGCGAGGCGGAGATCGGCGATCTGGCGGCGCTCACCGGACCGGTGGTGATCGTGGCCGGCAGCGAGGGCAAGGGCCTCTCCCGGCTGGTCTCGGAGACCTGTGACATCCGGGTGCGGATCCCGATGCCGGGGGCGACCGAGTCGCTGAACGCCGGTGTCGCGGCGGGCATCGTGCTCTACGAGGCCGCCCGGCTGCGGGCCAAGGGCGTCTGAACCACCGGAGCTTGACGCTCATTTGTCGCAGTGAACCGATCGGGCCTGGTCAGGCCCGGTCGGTTTACTCATGATCACTTCAATCTGCGTCAGGAATCCACCCGGGAGAGTGTCCTAACCGGCCGTCACCCGGTTAGACGGGTGTGGACACCAGAACACCTCGGCGCCCCGCCCCGGGCGGCATGGCGGGAATAGATGCCGGCCCTGGCCTCAACACGGTCAAGGTGCCGTCCGACCCGGCTCGGCTCAGTAGTACCCAGGCCAGCTTCCGGGTCCGGCTGGCCGCCCCGGTGGCCCCGCTGATCGACACCCCGGCGGGCGCGGCCTTCGGCGATCCGTACGCAATGGCGGGCTTCACCCCACGCCCGATGGTCACCCCCCAGGTCGTGGTCGGTGGCCTCCAGGTCCCGGCGCTGGCCGGTGCGGGCGGCGCGGTGGTGGCTGGTGCCACCCCGATCCGGCGCAAGGGGCGGGTCACCGCCGTCACCTGGAGCGGCCAGGCGGCCCCCGGCGACATGGCGGCCACCCAGCTGCTGGAGGCGGTCCGCCTCAACACCGTGCCGGCCCCGGCCGGGCCGGTCGGCGGCGACGACACCGAGCAGCTCCGGGCGTACCGGCAGAGCCCGGCCCGTCCGGCGCTGCCCGAGCCGGTGGAGAGCTGGGCCCCCGCGGGCGAGCTGCCGGAGGTCTCGGCGACCGGCCCCGACTCCAGACACGCCTGGTACCCCGGCCGCAAGGTCGACCTCGGCCTGGTGCTGCTGCCGCTGCGGATCGTGCTCGGCTCGCTCTCGGTCTACGCCGGGTTCAGCAAGCTCTGCGACCCGGTGTACTTCGACGGCGGCGACCGCGGCTCGATGATGCGCTGGCTGGCCTCGCTGCACCCGTGGGGGGTGGCGCAGCCGCTGCTGGACTTCGCGATGGCCCACCCGGTGGGCTCCGGGCTCGCGGTCGCGTTCATCCAGATCGTGGTCGGCGTGCTGTCGATCCTCGGCCTGTGGCAGCGGGCCGCGGCCGGGATGGCGATGGCCCTGTCGGCCGCGCTGCTGTTCACGGTCAGCTGGCGGGCGGTGCCGGTCTACGACACCCCCGACCTGATCTTCCTGGCGGCCTGGAGCCCCCTGCTGATCGCCGGGGCGCCGTTCGGCTCGCTGGACGGCCGGATCGCGCTGGAGGCCTGGCGCAGGCACGGCTCCTCGGCCCCGGCCGCGCTGCGGCGGCGGATCCTGCGCCGCAGCGGCGTGGTGACCGCCGTGGTGGTCGGGCTGACCCTGCTGCTCGGTTCCATGCTCGGCGCGGCGGTCCGTACCGGCGGCCGGCCCGGCCCGGCTCCGGTCAAGCCCCCGACCGACTTCGGTTCGCCGATGTGGCCCGGCAACGGCCCCTCGCCGACCCCGGCCCCGGTCACCCCGGCACCGAAGACGCCCGCCCCGACCCCGACTCCCGCGCCCAGCAAGAGCGGGAGCGGCAAGCCCCGTTCGACCAAGTCGGAGTCCGGCTCGGTCGCCCCGGCCGCCACCCCGGGCAAGGGCAGCTCGGCCGGCTCCACCAGCTCCGGCACCGGCACGGGCGGCACCGCGCCCAAGCCGGCCTCCAGCAGCAGTTCGGGCGGGCTGCTGGGCGGGGTGCTCGGCGCTCCGCTGCTGGTGGGGATGGGCTCGGGGGCCGGTCCCAGCGGGGTGGACGCCTGAGCGGCGGCCTCTCCGGAAGCGGTTGAAGCGCGGTGGACCTCCCAGGTCCCGATCGCCCGCCAGTAGCACCCCTGCGGCAGCTGGTAGCCCGCCAGCCGCCTGCTACGGGCGAGTTGGGGGAAGGTGGTGCGCTCGTGGTCGCCGACGTCCGGCAGCAGCTCCTGGAAGCCGGGACCGAAGACGTACAGCCCGGCGTTGATCAGGAAGGGCGAGGGCGGCGCCTCGATGAAGTCCAGCACATTGCCGAACTGGTCGGTCTCCACCGCGCCCCAGGGGATCCGCGGCCGGGCCAGCGCGAGCGTCGCGAGGGCGTCCCGCTCGTGGTGGAAGGCGGCCATGTCGCGCAGGCTGAACCTGGTCCAGATGTCGCCGTTGGTGGCGTACCAGGGCTCGGCGGGGCGGGGGAGCGCCTTGGCCGCGTACTTCAGGCCGCCGCCCCGGCCGAGCGGAACGGTCTCCACCACCGTGCTGACGGCGAGCGGCAGGTCGGCCTGGTCGAGCCACTCCTGGAGCACCTCGGCGAGGTGCCCGCAGGAGATCACCACGTCGGTCACCCCCTCGGCGGCGAGCCAGCCGAGCTGGTGCCCGAGGATGGGCATCCCGGTACCCGGGATCTCGACCAGCGGCTTGGGCCGGTCGTCGGTGTACGGGCGCAGCCGCGAGCCCTGTCCGCCCGCCAGGATGACGGCCTGGGTCACGGCGGGGGAGTGCGGGTGCGATGCGGTCGAGTCAGCGGTCATGACAGCACTCTAGGGCTGCCGGGGTGACCGTACGGGGCGCGTGGGTTCCGCGCCCCGCGGGTGGATGCTCGCTAGCCGACCACGCCCGACGCGAACGAGCCGTCGCAGACCGGGCGGGCGAACGAGCGGGCCCGCTGCGCGTCACCCTGGTACTTGCGCACGGCGGCCTTGCCGAGGTCGGCGGCCAGCGTGCTGCAGTACGGGGTGAGCGTGGGCTTCTCCCGCATGGTGCGCTCCAGCAGGTCGAGTGCGGTACCCGGGTTGTGGGTGCGCAGCTCGTCCATCAGGTCGACCCGGAGGGCATCCTGCGGGGCCATGCCCTGCGTGTTGGTGGCGGCCGCGCTGCGGCCGATGGTGCCGTCACCACTGGAGGCGGCCACCACCTGCTGGTCGAGGCCGGTCGGTGGCGCCCAGGGGACGCGGGTGACGGCAAGCGTGCCGGTGGTCACCAGGATCACGGGCAGGGTCAGGGCAACGGTCTGGCCGATGCGGCGCACGAGCTGCTTCACGGTCAGGAGCGTAGCGGTGTGTGGGGTCGAGGTCGCCCTCCGTTACCCCAATGAGTGACGCGTGTCCTGTTTCGTCCTGCCATCCGGTTGACGTACGGCGCACGGACGACCGAACCCCCGACCGGATCGACTCCGGTCGGGGGTTCGTGATGTCGACAAGTCGTCAGACGCCCCTGGTGGGCGCCGACGGGCCGTCAGGCGCTCAGGCGGGCACCGGTGGTGGTGTTGAAGACGTGGGTCTCGCTGCCGTTCGGGACCACGTGGATGGTCTCGCCCTTCTGCGGGATCTGGCGGCCGTGCACGCGCACGACGATGTCCTTGTCGTCGCCACCGATCTTGGTGGTGCCGTAGACGAAGCCGTCCGCGCCGAGCTCCTCGACCACGTTCACGGTCACCGCGACGCCCTCGATGCCGCCCGCAGGGACGATGTCGAAGTGCTCCGGACGGATGCCGACGGTCACGCTCTTGTCGGTGCCGGCGCCGGCCAGCTCCTCACGGGAGATGTTGATGACCGAGCCGCCGAACTTCACGCCGCCGTCCACCAGCGGGACGTCGACCAGGTTCATCGCGGGCGAGCCGATGAAGCCGGCCACGAAGAGGTTGCCCGGGCGGTCGTACATGTTGCGCGGGGTGTCGACCTGCTGCAGCAGACCGTCCTTGAGCACCGCGACGCGGTCGCCCATGGTCATGGCCTCGACCTGGTCGTGCGTCACGTAGACGGTGGTGATGCCCAGGCGGCGCTGGAGCGACGCGATCTGGGTACGGGTCGAGACGCGGAGCTTGGCGTCCAGGTTGGAGAGCGGCTCGTCCATCAGGAAGACCTGCGGCTCACGGACGATCGCGCGGCCCATCGCGACACGCTGACGCTGGCCACCGGAGAGCGCCTTCGGCTTGCGGTCCAGGTAGTCGGTCAGGTCGAGGATCTTGGCGGCCTCTTCGACCTTGGCGCGGATCTCGGCCTTGTTCACGCCGGCGATCTTGAGCGCGAAGCCCATGTTGTCCGCGACGGTCATGTGCGGGTAGAGCGCGTAGTTCTGGAACACCATCGCGATGTCCCGGTCCTTCGGCGGCAGGTGGGTGACGTCCCGGTCGCCGATGCGGATCGCACCGCCGTTGACGTCCTCGAGGCCCGCGAGCATCCGGAGGCTGGTGGACTTGCCACAGCCGGAGGGGCCGACCAGGACGAGGAACTCGCCGTCCTCGACGTGCAGCTCCAGGGCGTCCACGGCGGGCTTGGTGCCGCCGGGGTACAGCCGGGTCGCCTTGTCGAACGTGACAGAAGCCATGACTTTTACACTCCTTCACCGGCAGGAACGTGCCGGACGATCCGAGTAAAGGTGGGGTTGTCGTCCGCCGCCCCTGCCAGTGGTCTGAACCACTGCCGCGACGGCTTCCCGCGACGCTACCTGGCGGATCGTCGGATTGTCAGCCCCCAGGGCGACCGATTCAGGCATCAGTCCGATCACGACCGGGTCGCCCGGCTCCCGATATCCCTCTCCACCACGGCATGCCCGCCCGGTACACTGCCCACTGGTGCCGCCGTGGCCTTGCCGCGGACGGTTGCCGTGCCCCCTTAGCTCAGTTGGCCAGAGCACCGCTCTTGTAAAGCGAAGGTCGTCGGTTCGAATCCGACAGGGGGCTCAGTGCTTGCAGCGTCCACGGGATGCACTGGGACGCACTGAGGGCCGGCTCGCCAGGGGTTTCCCGGGGAGTCGGCCCTTCGTCGTCGAGTGGCTCCGAGAGGTCTCTGTCATTCGCGCGGCACCGTCCCGAACTCCCGCATGGAGCCTCTCGCATTGTCGAGGACCCGGTTTCCCTGCTGATCGATCATGCGGGTGATGGACTCCTGGGCGATGCCGAAGAATATCGCCCAGGCTGCGATCTGGCCGCTGTTGTCCAGATACGTGAGACCCGGCACGAACTCGCCTCGGATGAGAATTATCCCCAACAGGGCGGAAAGGGCCCCGAGCGGCAGTCGCAGCAGCATGAGCACCATCGGCACCATGTACGGCGTCGCGGTGCCCTGTATGTGGCGCAGGGAAATCGCGCCGGCCACGGCCGCTGCACACATTCCGATGAACTCCACGAGCATCAGATCGACACCCGATGGCGGGCCGTCTCCGACCGGGCACTGTCGTACGCCGCCGGGGTAGAAGCAGGTCTTCTCCGCCAGTGCCCCCGGGGCGGCGAATCCCCAGATCACCGACAGGCAGGCGAGCACCGTCAGCGCCAGGATCGAGCTCAGCAGGAAATTGCGAAACGTCCTGACCTGGGCCCGCTCGGAGTCCGCCGCGTCATTGGCGGCGTGCAGCGTACGGACTGCCAAGTCCCGGAAGTTCTCGTCGAGTTGGTGGCTGTTGTCGCTCAGGTGGCTTTCCAGCAGTTTCCGCTGGGGATCCTTGATCCCCAGATGCTGCTCCGCTTTGGCGAGGACGGTCGCTCCGCACCATCTGAGGTCGCCGGTGGGGGATATCCTGAGAATTGCCTCTTCGGTCTTGTGAAGATTCGGCCAGGCCCGGTCAACTGCCGATCCCGACCAGATCGAGCGCAGTCCCCCTGGTGTGGTGACGGCCTGGCGGGCAGCCTCCAGATGCCTGTCCGCCATTTCGGCGATGCTTCGGTTCTCGGGTGTCACGGAGGGGCGTAATCTGTCGACCTGGGATTGCAGGTCGGCAATGTACGATGCACATCTCTGCCGCCATGACGACTTGCCGATGCCGGTAACATCCGAGTGCCTTGTCTCGGTCGTAGGTCTTACCGCCATGGATCCTCCATGGGGCTGCGCAGTAATTGAGTGTTCGGAATATGATGCACGATCTCTCGGTTCAAGCCTCGACCCGGGTGATCAGCTGTGCAAGTGCGGTCCGATGTCGGTGGGAGCGGTGCCGAGGATGACCGGGTCGTGGGCGAGGTCGTGGAGGAGGGCGTCGAGCTTGGTGCGGTCGACCGAGGACATCAGGAAGACGTGGGCGTAGCTGCGGCGGGTGGATTCGTCGCCGGGGGTGAGGAGGACGTCCTGGGAGGAGAGGGACCACTTCTCGACCAGGGCGGGACCGGGTCTGCGGAAGCGGACGGTGATGGCGCCCGGGGTACGGGTGGGCCAGAGGGAGATGCTGTGCGACCGCTCCAGCATGCGGAGCTGCTCTTTGAGGTAGGCGGCCAGCTGCTGGGCGCGGCGGATCCGGTCGACCTGGTCCTGGTAGGAGTGGCGGGAGAGGTGGTCCCAGAGGATCAGGGGCGAGAAGCCGTTGCGTGAGCCCGCGAAGGTGGTGTCGGGGGCGCCGGTGTAGTCGGGTTGGGACGGCGGGGATATCTGGTACTTGACCTTGGTCATGTAGATGCCGCAGGGCCAGGGTGCGCCGGGCCACTTGTGGCCGCTCATGGCGATCGAGGAGACCATGTCGAGGTCGCCGAACTCCCGGGTGGGGAGGGTGAGTCCGAAGTCGAACTCGGGGAGGTCGGTGTCGGGGGTCCAGCCGAAGGCCGGGTCCGCGGCGGCCATCCGGACGAACGGCGCGTAGCCGGCGCCGAGGGCGCCGTCCACGTGGATCCAGAAGCGTCGGCGCAGGTCCGTCAGGGGTTCGCCGGTCTGCGGGTCCCGGCCGTGGGTGACCTGACCCTGGATCAGGCCGTGGCGTTCGAAGATCGGGAGCAGGCGTTCGCAGGCCGCTCGGACGTCGTCGTGGGCGCCCTTGAAGGTGCTGCCGAGGTTGAGGCTGACGAAGATCGGGTGGCCCTTGGCGGCGAAGAACTCGACCAGCGCGGCCAGGGCGTCGATGTCGATCTCGCCGGTGCCGTCCCAGGAGTGGCCCGAGGGGCCGGGGCGGGAGGGCACCTCCGTGGGCCACCCGTGCTGGAGGGGGCTCTCGTCGGGGTACTGCTCGGTGCCCACGGCGTGGAAGGTGTCGACGCCCAGGACACGGACCGCCTTGGCGAAGGAGTAGTGGGTGTCCTCGGAGTAGAACGCCACGGGGCGGCGGGAGTTGGGGTTGGCGGGGGTGGGCGCGAGGGAGCCGCTGGAGGGCTGGATGAGTTGCTTGCCGGTCAGGTAGTCGCGGGCGTTCCAGAGCGCGTACATGTTGCCCTCGGTCGAGCCCATGGAGAGCACGTAGCCCCAGTACGACTCCGGGTCGGCCGGGTCGTGCGGCCCGTTCGCGTGCCACAGGGCGGCGTAGTAGTCGAGCACCGCGCGCTCGACGACCTTGGTGTTCGGCTTGTAGCCGCCGCTCTGGAAGGGGTCACCGAGGTTGTTGATGTTGTGCTGCATGAACCGGCCGAGGTCGAAGGCGCAGCCGCCCATCTCCTGGGTGGCCTGGTAGCCGAGCAGGTTGCGGCGCTTCCTGGTCAGGTAGCCGTCCAGCCGGTCGAGGGCGCGCAGGCGCTGCTCGTTGCCCAGGCCGGCGGCCGGGATTTCGAAGTCGGCGGAGTCCGGCTCGTCGGCTGAGGTCGGGGCCGGAGCCGGGGCCGGGGCCTGCGGGCGGAGGAGGGCGGGTCCGTCGAGAAGGTCGGTTCGGCTCATGGGAGCTCAGGATGGAACCTGTGACGGCGGGGAGGGAAGCACTCCGCAGAAGATTCGGAATCAGCTGCCAGAACCTTGTGGATCGTCGGAACGGTGGGCGAACCTGTGCGCTGTGCCGAACTATTCTCACGCCCACCGGGCGCCCCTCGACGACGTGGACCGGGCCATCCTGCGGATCCTGGTCGACAACGCCCGTACGCCGAACAACGCACTCGCCGAGGCGGTGGGGATAGCCCCGTCGACCTGTCTGGCCCGGGTGCGGGCGCTGCGTGAGCGCGGGGTGATCCGTGCGTTCCGGGCCGAGATCGCGCCCGCCGCGATCGGGCTGCCGTTGCAGGCGATGATCTCGGTCCGGCTCCGGGCGCACACCCGGGAGCAGAACGAGAGCTTCCGCGACACGGCTCCCGACATGCCCGGTGTGGTGGCGGTGTTCCACATGGCCGGCTCCGACGACTACCTGCTGCACGTCGCGCTCGCGCACCCCGACGCCCTGCGCGACTTCGTAGTCGACCACCTGACCACCCATCCGGCGGTGGCCCAGACCCGGACCAACCTGATCTTCGAGCAGATCGCGGGCCGTCGGCACCTGACTCCGGAGTTGTGAGATGGACGAGGCGTAGGTCAGGGGGCGGGCAGGGCTGCGGCCGCCTGGTGCCAGGCCGGGTCGAGGGCGAGGGCGGACAGCTGCGCCCCGGTCAGCAGCGGCGGATTCGGGTAGGGCTCCCGCCGGTCGGAGCCCGGGCCCGGGATGTTGCCGGCACCGGCCAGCACCGTGGTTCCGTCGGGCCGTTGCAGGGTGGCCCGCCAGTCCTGTTCGCCGCCGACGGCTCGGGGGGGCAGATAGAGCGTCAGGACGCTGCCGTCGGGCTGGGCGGTGACGGTGCAGCCCGGGATGCTGCAGTCCTGGGGGCGCACCTTCCCGTTCGGTGACGGGGTCGTGCGGCTGACGTCGATCCTGAGGGTGCCGGTGCCGGTGCTGTTCGAGATGGTGTAGGCGGCGGCCTGCTGTTTGCTGGGGAAGCCCGAAGTGCGGTCCAGCTTCAACGGGTTGCTCAGCTGTAGGCCGGTGGGCAGCTTCGACCTGAGCAGCTCCAGGAGTCGGTCGGCCCCGGTCGATACGGGGGGTGTGACGGCGGGCGATGTGGCGGGCGTGGCCGGTGTGCTCCGGGCGGCGGAGAGCGGTGGGGGCGCCTGGGCCGTGGTGCCGGGGACCAGGGCCAGGGTCACCGTGCAGACCAGGGCGAGGCCGCCCGCTCCGGCGGCGGTGCCGGTGAGGGTACGCAGCCGTCGGGCGCGCCGGCCGCGGTGCAGCAGTTCCGCCAACGGTACGGGCCCGGTGGGTACTTGGCGGATCGTCAGCTCTTGCAGCGCGCGCGAGATCCGTTCGTCGTCCTCGGTCACGGTGTGGTCTCCTGGTTCGCTAGCAGGGTGGTGCGCAGCCGGGCCATCGCCCGGGCGTTCTGGCTCTTCACGGTGCCGACCGAGCAGCCGAGGGCGGCGGCGGTGGCCTTCTCCGACAGGTCTTCGACATGGCGCAGCACGACCACGGCGCGCTGGCGTTCGGGGAGTGCGCGCAGGGCGAGGTGGAGCTCGTCCAGCGCGTCGATCCGGTCGCCGAGCGGGTCCATGGACTGGTCGGCGCTCTCGGGCAGGTCGGCGGTGAGCAGTTCGCGCCGCCGACGGCGCCACCAGCTGACGTGGTTGTTGACCAGCATCCGCCGCAGGTAGGCGTGCGGATCGTCGGTGGCGGCCCGGCGCCAGCGGACGAAGAGCTTGACCAGGCAGTCCTGGAGCAGTTCTTCGGCGCGGTGCCGGTCGCCGGTCAGCAGGGTTGCGGTGCGCAGGTGCCGGTGCCAGGCGGCCTCCACGAAGTCCGCGTAGGCGGCGTCCTCGGTTTCTCGACTCACGACGGACAGACGCGGGAGGGGCGGTGAAAGGTTGTCAGGACTACGACTGTCTAGTTTTTGCGAAATCCTGTCGACATCTTGTGGCCATCTGTCGAGCGGTGGTTAAGTGGCGGAGCCGCCGGAAGAACACTCAGCGCTGCGGCACCCAACCCACCCATGCCCGCAGAAGGGTTCCTCCGTCATGAGCAGAACTGGGCTCGTCCGTAGATCCGTCGTTGTCGCCGTGGCCGCAGGAATGAGCATGTCCCTTGCTGCCTGCGGCAGTTCGGGTGACACGGGCGGAGGTGACGGGGCGTCGAAGGTGACCGTCAGCGTGGACTGCCAGCCGCCGGTGACCAAGGCGGCGGAGCGCAAGCAGTGGGACGAGGACGTCGCGGCGTTCGGCAAGCTGTACCCGAACGTGACGATCAAGAGCAAGGACGCCTCGCCCTGCGAGGAGCCCG
The DNA here is from genome assembly GCF_054049135.1 of Kitasatospora sp. P5_F3. Classification (NCBI taxonomy): domain Bacteria; kingdom Bacillati; phylum Actinomycetota; class Actinomycetes; order Kitasatosporales; family Streptomycetaceae; genus Kitasatospora; species Kitasatospora sp. P5_F3. Next base: position 37,709 of record NZ_JBFUMY010000030.1, read on the forward strand.
CTCCGTTCACCGCCCAGCTCAAGGGCAAGACGCAGACCGACGTCTTCTACACCTACTTCACCGACCTCGACCAGGTGCTGGACGCGGACGGTGCCGAGGACATCAGCGCGTACGTCAACGAGACCACCGTCCCGGCGCTGAAGGACATCGACCCCTCGGTGCTGGCCACCCTCAAGGACGGCGGCAAGCTCTACGGCCTGCCGACCTCGAACTACAAGATGGGCCTGCTCTACAACCGCAAGCTGTTCAAGCAGGCGGGTCTCGACCCGGAGAAGCCGCCGGCCAGCTGGGCGGAGATCCGGGAGGCGGCGAAGAAGATCGCGGCGCTCGGCAACGGTGTGAACGGGTACGGCGAGTACAGCGCGACCAACCAGGGCGGCTGGCACTACACGGCCGAACTCTACGGCCTGGGCGGCACGATGGTGAGCGAGGACGGCAAGAAGGCCGCGTTCAACACCGCCGAGGGCAGGCAGGTCCTGCAGAACCTGTACGACATGCGCTGGACCGACAACACCATGGGCGCCGCGCAGAGCCTCAAGTGGCCCGATCTGATGACCCAGATGGCGGCCGACAAGCTCGGCATGTACGTCGGGGCGCCGGACGACATCACGTACATGGTGCAGACCCTCAAGGGCGACTACGAGGCGTACGGGATGGGGCCGATGCCCGGGGCGAAGGCGGCGCTGCTGGGCGGCAACGACTACATGTTCAAGAAGGGCTCCAGCCCCGAGAAGATCAAGGCGGGCATCGCCTGGATCAACTTCAAGTACCTGACCCTCGGCAAGGGCCAGTTCGACTACGCCAGGACCAAGGCCGACGGCCTGCCGGTCGGCCTGCCGCAGCCGTTCTTCTTCACCGGCGCCGGTCTGGCGGCGGACAACAAGGCGAAGGCCGCCAGCGCCACCGTGCCGGTGCAGAACTACGCGCCGTACCTGGCCGCCTCGGTGCCCGGCAGGACCGAGCCCGCCCACGCGCAGCAGATCTACAAAGTGCTGGACAACGCGGTCTCGGCGGTGCTGACCGACAAGAACGCCGACATCGCCAAGGTGCTGGCCGACGCGGAGACCCAGGTCAACCAGGTGCTGGCCAGCCTCCAGTAGCGGGCCCTGGGGGCCGGCCGTCGGGGCCGGCCCGATCAGTGTCGCCGGGAAGGCGGCCAGACCCACCACCCACGAGGGCCGGGACCGACGGTGGCGGACGGTCCGTCAGAACCTCACCGCGCACGGCTTCCTGCTCGGCGCACTGCTCTGCTTCGGCTTCTTCACCTGGTACCCGATGGTCCGTGAGGTGGTGATGAGCTTCCAGAGGACCAAGCGGGGGAGGACCAGCTGGGTCGGGCTGGACAACATCGACCAGCTGCTCCAGGACCCGGCGTTCTGGCAGGCCTGGCGCAACACCCTGCTGTTCACGCTGCTGGCGCTGGTGTTCGGCTTCGCGGTGCCGTTCTTCGTCGCGGTGCTGCTGAACGAGCTCCGGCACGCCAAGTCGTACCTGCGGATCCTGGTGTACCTGCCGGTGATGATGCCGCCGGTCGCCTCGGTGCTGCTCTTCAAGTACTTCTACGACCCGGACTTCGGGCTGTTCAACAGCATCCTGCACACCCTGCACCTGCCGACCTCGGCCTGGCTCAACTCGCCGGACACCGCGATGGTCTCGGTGGTGATCGCGTCCACCTGGATGAACATGGGCGGCGCCACGCTGATCTACCTGGCGGCGCTGCAGGGCATCCCCGGGGAGCTGTACGAGGCCGCCGAGCTGGACGGGGCCGGGCTGTGGCGCCGGGTCTGGCACGTGACGATCCCGCAGACCCGGCTGATCCTCTCGCTGCTGTTGCTGCTCCAAGTGGTCGCCACCATGCAGGTGTTCGTCGAACCCTTCCTGCTCACCGGCGGGAACGGGCCGCAGGGGTCCACCACCACGGTGGTCTACCTCGTCTACCAGTACGCCTTCAACTTCAACAACTACGGCGCCGCCTCGGCGCTCGGTCTGATCATGCTGATCGTGCTCGCCGGATTCTCCGCCCTGTACGTACGCCTGTCCCGGAAGGCTGACTAGACCATGGACGAGCCGCTGACCCGGACGCTGATCTCGCAGACCCAACTCAACCGTCCGCTCGGCAGGTTGCTGTACCGGAGCGTGCTGGCGCTGACCGTCGTCGGCTTCACCGTGGTCTTCCTCGGGCCGCTGTACTGGCTGGTGACCGGTGGGCTGAAGTCCACCGCCGAGGTGATCCAGAACCCGCCGACGCTGTTCCCGGCCGAGCTGCACCCGGAGACGTACGCCACCGCGTGGCGCCAACTCGGTATGAGCCGACTGCTGTTCAACACGCTGTACTACGCGTTCGGGGCGCTCGCGTTCCAGCTGGTGTTCGACGTGGCGGCGGCGTACGCGCTGTCCAAGCTGCGGCCGGTGCTGGGGAACCTGATCCTCGGCATGATGCTGGCCACCCTGATGATCCCGGCGGCGGTGCTGATCGTGCCGCAGTACCTGACCGTGCTGGACCTGCCGCTGCTGCACGTCAACCTGGTCAACACGCCCTGGGCGATCTGGCTGCCGACGGTGGCGAACGCCTTCAACATCTTCCTGCTGAAGCGGTTCTTCGACTCCATCCCGGAGGACCTGATGGCGGCGGCGGCGATCGACGGGGCCACCCCGTTCCGGGCGCTGCGCTCGATCGTGCTGCCGATGTCGCGGCCGATCCTCGGGGTGGTGTCGATCTTCGCGGTGGTGAACGTCTGGAAGGACTTCCTCTGGCCGATGCTGGTCCAGCCGGACCCGGCCAACCAGACGCTCAACATCGGCATCAAGTCGCTGTCGATGGGCGTGCCGCAGAACGTGATCATCGCGGCGCTGGCGATCGCCTCGGTGCCGACCGTGGTGTTCTTCCTGATCTTCCAACGCAACATCATGTCCGGGCTCACCTCCGGCGGACTGAAGGGCTGAGGCCCGCAGGGCCCGACCGGAGCCGAGCACGGGCCCCGACCCGAAAGGACCCCCACCGTGGGACAGCAATCCCGGCTCCCCTCCGAACACCCGGACTGGTGGCGCGACGCGGCGATCTACCAGGTGTACCCGCGCAGCTTCGCCGACGGTGACGGTGACGGCACCGGGGACCTGTCCGGGGTCCGGGCCCGACTGCCCTATCTGGCCGAACTCGGCATCGACGCCGTCTGGTTCAACCCCTGGTACCCCTCGCCGATGGCGGACGGCGGCTACGACGTGTCGGACTACCGGGGCGTCGACCCGCTGTTCGGCACCCTGGACGAGGCCGAGAAGCTGATCGCCGAGGCGCTCGGCCTGGGCATCCGCACCGTGGTGGACATCGTCCCCAACCATGTCTCCGACCAACACCCCTGGTTCCAGCAGGCGTTGGCGGCGGCGCCGGGCAGCCCTGAACGCGAGTTGTTCCACTTCAGGCCCGGCCGGGGGGAGACCGGCGAGCTACCGCCGAACGACTGGGTGTCGGAGTTCGGCGGCTGCCCGTGGACCAGGCTGCCGGACGGCGAGTGGTACCTGCACCTGTTCGCCACCCAGCAGCCCGACCTCAACTGGGCGCACCCGCTGGTGCGTTCGGAGCACGAGGAGATCCTCCGGTTCTGGTTCGACCGGGGCGCGGCGGGGGTGCGGATCGACTCGGCCGCGCTGCTCGCGAAGGACCCGGCGCTGCCGGACTTCGTCAAGGGCCGCGACCCGCACCCGTTCACCGACCGGGAGGAGCTGCACGGCATCTACCGCTCCTGGCGGGCGATCGCGGACGAGTACCCGGGCGAGCGGATCCTGGTCGGCGAGGTCTGGCTGCCGGACGCCGAACGGTTCGCCCGCTACCTGCGCCCGGACGAGCTGCACACCGCGTTCAACTTCGACTTCCTGGCCCGCCCCTGGGAGGCCCGCGCCCTGCGCGGGTCGATCGACGGCACGCTCGCCCTGCACGCCCCGGTCGGCGCTCCGGCCACCTGGGTGCTGTGCAACCACGACGTGACCCGGACGGTGACCAGGTACGGCCGCCGGGACACCCGGTTCGACTTCGCCAGCAAGACCTTCGGCACCCCCACCGACCTGCGGCTCGGCCGACGTCGGGCCAGGGCGGCCGCCCTGCTCTCACTGGCCCTGCCCGGTGCGGTCTACCTCTACCAGGGCGAGGAGCTGGGCCTGCCCGAGGTCGAGGACCTGCCGCTGGCCCGGCTGCAGGACCCGATGCACCTGCGCTCGGGCGGCACCGACCCCGGCCGGGACGGCTGCCGGGTGCCGCTCCCCTGGTCGGGCGACCGACCCCCGTACGGGTTCAGCCAGGCTCCGGCCGAGCCCTGGCTCCCGCAGCCGGCCGACTGGGCCGACCTCACGGTCGAGGCCGCGGCGACACGTTCGAGTGGCTGGACAGCTCGGCGGAGGTGCTCGCGTTCCGGCGCGGGGCCGACTTCCGCTGCCTGGTCAACTTCGGGCCCGAGCCGTTGCCGCTGCCCCCGGAGCGGCAGGTCCTGCTGGCCAGCGGACCGCTCACCGAGGACGGACTGCTCCCCACCGACACCGCTGTCTGGCTGCGCGCCGGCTGAGGAGACTGCTGATGGCCCGGTCGCCACCCCGCTCGCCAAGGTTCCCAACTCCTCACCCCCACCCATCGTTCGGACGACGAGACAGAGGAAACCGTGAGAACCCGAGCACCGATCCCCCGACTGGTGGCCACCGCGGCCACCATCAGCCTGCTCGCCCTGGCAGGTCCGATGCTGCCCACCGCCGCCTCGGCGGCCGGCGGCCCCAACCTGGCGGCCGGAAAGACGGTCGCGGCCAGCAGCTCCACCGGCGGTCAGGCCGTCGGCAACATCAACGACGGCAACCAGTCCACCTACTGGGAGAGCAGCAACGGCAGCCTCCCGCAGTGGGTGCAGGTCGACCTCGGCGCGGCGGCCAGCGTGGACGAGGTGGTGCTCAAGCTGCCGGCCGCCTGGGGCAGCCGCACCGAGACGCTGGCCGTGCAGGGCAGCGCCGACGGCACCAGCTTCAGCACCCTGACCAACTCGGCGGGTTACAGCTTCGACCCGGGCGCCGCGAACACCGTGAAGATCGGCTTCCCGGCCGCCACCACCCGGTTCGTCCGGCTGGCGATCAGCGCCAACACCGGCTGGCCCGCCGCCCAGATCTCCGAGCTGGAGGTGCACGGCGCGACCGGCACCAGCGCCAACCTGGCCCAGGGCCGCAACCTCACCGCGAGCAGCTACAGCCAGACCTACACCGCGAACAACGCCAACGACGGCTCCCAGTCGAGCTACTGGGAGAGTGCCAACAACGCGCTGCCGCAGTGGATCCAGCTCGACCTGGGCGCCTCGGTCGCGGTGAACAAGCTGGTGCTCAAGCTTCCGGCGGGCTGGGAGAAGCGGACCCAGACGCTCGCCGTCCAGAGCAGCTCCAACGGCACCGACTTCACCGACCTGGCCGCCTCCACCGGCTACGTCTTCGACCCGGCCACCGGCAACGCCGTGACGGTCGACTTCGGCACCGCGACCACCCGGTACATCCGGCTTAACGTCACCGCCAACACGGCCTGGCCGGCCGCCCAGCTGGCCGAGCTGGAGGCGTACGGGCCGACCACGGGGGACACCCAGGCGCCGTCCGCGCCCGCCAACCTGGCGTATACCCAGCCGAGTTCGGGTCAGATCAGGCTGACCTGGGGCGCCGCGACCGACAACGTGGGCGTGACCGGCTACGACATCTTCGCCGACGGTGAGCTGCTGACCAGCGTCGGCGGCGGGGCGCTGACGTACACCGACACCCGGCCCGACAGTGCGACCGTGTCGTACTTCGTCCGGGCCAAGGACGCGGCCGGGAACCAGTCCGGGAACAGCAACACCGTCACCCGTACCGGCGCCACCGGGGACACCCAGGCGCCGTCCGCACCGGCCAACCTGGCGTATACCCAGCCGAGTTCGGGTCAGATCAGGCTGACCTGGGGCGCCGCGACCGACAACGTGGGCGTGACCGGCTACGACGTGTACGCCAACGGCGCGCTCCGCAGCAGCGTCGCGGGCAACGTGCTGACCTACACCGACAGCCAGCCGGACAGTGCCACGGTCTCGTACTACGTGAAGGCGAAGGACGCGGCGGGCAACCAGTCGGCGAGCAGCAACACCGTGCTCCGCAGCGGCAGCACCGGCGGCACCAACCTGGCGGTGGGCAAGGCGATCACCGCCTCGTCCTCGATCTTCACCTTCGTCGCGGCCAACGCCAACGACAACGACGTCACCACCTACTGGGAGGGGAACTCCAACAGCTACCCCAACACCCTGACGGTGCCGCTCGGTTCGAACGCCGCCGTCGACTCCGTGGTGGTCAAGCTCAACCCGGCCTCGGCCTGGGGCCCCCGGACCCAGACCATCGAGGTGCTCGGCCGGGAGCAGAGCGCGAGTGGGCTCGCCAGCCTGGTGGCCGCGAAGAGCTACGCCTTCGACCCGGCCTCCGGCAACACGGTGACCATCCCGGTCGGGGCCACGGTGGCCGACGTCCAGCTGAGGATCACCGCCAACTCCGGGTCCAGCGGCGGCCAGGCGGCCGAGTTCCAGGTGATCGGCACCCCGGCGCCGAACCCGGACCTCACCGTCACCGGCACCACCGCGACCCCGGCCAACCCGGTGGAGACCGACGCCGTCACGCTGGCCGCCACCGTCAAGAACGTCGGCACGCTGCCCTCGGCCGCCACCGCCGTGGACCTGTTCCTCGGGTCCACCAAGGTCGGCACCGCGCAGGTCGGCGCACTGGCTGCCGGTGCGAGCGCCACCGTCTCGGTCAACGCCGGGGCGCAGAACGCCGGCAGCTACCAGGTAAGCGCCAAGGTCGACCCGGCCAACACGGTGGTCGAGCGGGACGAGAGCAACAACGGCTGGACCGCCCCGGCCGCCCTGGTGGTCAGTCAGGTCGCCAGCTCGGATCTGCTGGCCGCCCCGGTCAGCTGGTCGCCGGGCAACCCGGCCACCGGCAACGCCGTCACCTTCTCGGTGGCGCTGAAGAACCAGGGCACGGTGGCCTCGGCCGCCGGTGCGCACGGCATCACGCTGACCGTGGCCGACCAGAGCGGCGCGGTGGTCAGGACGCTGACCGGCTCCTACGCCGGCGCGATCGCCGCCGGTGCCACCACCGCCCCGGTCAGCCTGGGCAGTTGGACGGCGGGCAACGGCAAGTACACCGTCACGACGGTGATCGCCAACGACGCCAACGAGCTGCCGGTCAAGCAGGCCAACAACACCAGCAGCCAGTCGCTGTTCGTCGGCCGCGGCGCCAACATGCCGTACGACATGTACGAGGCCGAGGACGGCGTGCTGGCGGGCGGTGCCTCGCTGGTCGGCCCGAACCGGACCGTCGGTGACCTGGCCGGCGAGGCCAGCGGCCGGCGGGCGGTGACGCTCAACTCCACCGGCGCCTCGGTCGAGTTCACCACCAAGGCGCCGACCAACTCCCTGGTCACCCGGTTCTCCATCCCGGACGCGGCGGGCGGCGACGGGATCAACTCGACGCTGAGCGTCTACGTCAACGGCAGCTTCCTGAAGACCATCGACCTGACCTCCAAGTACGCCTGGCTGTACGGCAGCGAGACCGGCCCGGGCAACTCGCCCGGCGCGGGCGGGCAACGGCACATCTACGACGAGGCGAACCTGCTGCTCGGCACCACCGTGCCGGCGGGCAGCAAGATCAAGCTGCAGAAGGACGCGGGCAACACCTCGCAGTACGCGATCGACTTCGTGAGCCTGGAGCAGGCCACCGCGACCCCGAATCCGGACCCGGCGCACTACACGGTGCCGGCCGGCTTCACCCACCAGGACGTGCAGAACGCCCTGGACAAGGTCCGGATGGACACCACCGGCACCCTGGTCGGCGTCTACCTGCCGACCGGTGACTACCAGACCGCCAGCAAGTTCCAGGTCTACGGCAAGTCGGTCAAGGTGATCGGTGCGGGCCCCTGGTTCACCCGGTTCTACGCTCCGACCACCCAGTCCAACACCGACGTCGGCTTCCGCGCCGAGGCCACGGCCAACGGGTCGACCTTCGCGGGCTTCGCCTACTTCGGCAACTACACCTCGCGGATCGACGGCCCCGGCAAGGTCTTCGACTTCTCCAACGTGGCCAACACGGTGATCGACAACATCTGGGTCGAGCACATGGTCTGCCTCTACTGGGGCGCCAACACCGATTCGATGGTGATCAAGAACTCCCGGATCCGTGACACCTTCGCCGACGGCATCAACATGACCAACGGCAGCACCGACAACCTGATCAGCAACAACGAGGCCCGGGCCACCGGCGACGACTCCTTCGCGCTGTTCTCCGCGATCGACGCGGGCGGTGCGGACGAGAAGAACAACGTCTTCGAGAACCTGACCTCGATCCTCACCTGGCGGGCCGCCGGTGTCGCGGTCTACGGCGGGTACGCCAACACCTTCCGCAACATCCACATCGCGGACACCCTGGTCTACTCGGGCATCACCATCAGCTCGCTGGACTTCGGCTACCCGATGAACGGCTTCGGGACCGACCCGACCAACCTGCAGAACATCTCCATCGTCCGGGCAGGCGGCCACTTCTGGGGCTCGCAGACCTTCCCCGGCATCTGGGTCTTCTCGGCCTCGAAGGTGTTCCAGGGCATCCGGGTGAGCGACGTGGACATCGTCGACCCGACCTACCACGGCATCATGTTCCAGACGAACTACGTGGGCGGTCAGCCGCAGTTCCCGGTCAAGGACACCGTGTTCACCAACGTCTCGATCAGCGGGGCGCAGAAGAGCGGTGACGCGTACGACGCCAAGTCGGGCTTCGGGATCTGGGTCAACGAGGCGGCCGAGGCCGGTCAGGGCCCGGCGGTCGGCAGCGCGGTCTTCAACAACCTGCGGTTGAGCGGCAACTTCCAGAACATCAGGAACACCACCTCCACCTTCACCCTGACCGTGAACCCGTAACACCCACCGAGAACGGTGCCGCCCGGGGTGCGGGCCACCCCGCAAAAAACTTGCGCGGGAAGACGTACACTCGCGGCATGACACGACGACTTGCCCAGGTGGCGCAGAAGGTCGGGGTCAGCGAGGCCACGGTCAGCCGGGTGCTGAACGAGAAGCCCGGCGTCTCCGACGCGACCAGGGCGGCGGTGCTGACGGCGCTGGACGTGCTCGGCTACGAGCGGCCCACCCAACTCCGCGGTGAGCGGGCCCGGTTGGTCGGCATGGTGATGCCGGAGCTGCAGAACCCGATCTTCCCGGCCTTCGCCGAGGTGGTCGGCGGCGCGCTGGCCGGCCAGGGCTTCACCCCGGTGCTCTGCACGCAGACCGCCGGCGGCGTCTCCGAGGCCGACTACGTGGACCTGCTGCTCTCCCAGCAGGTCTCCGGGGTGGTCTTCTTCGGCGGCCTCTACGCCCAGGCGGACGCGGCCCACGAGCACTACGAACGGCTGGCCGAACGCAGCCTGCCCACCGTGCTGCTGAACGCGGCGATCGACGGCCTGGACTTCGCCCGGGTCTCCTGCGACGACGCGGTGGCGGTGGAGCAGTCCATCGGCCACCTGCGGCAGTTGGGGCACCGGAAGATCGGCCTGGTGCTCGGCCCGAGCGACCACGTGCCCTCCCAGCGCAAGCTGGCGGCGGCCCGGGTGGCGGCGGCGAAGGCCGGCCTCGAGCTGCCCGACCTGCACGTGGAGCGCGCGCTGTTCACCCTGGAGGGGGGCCAGGCGGCCACCACCAGGCTGCTCCGGCAGGAGGTCACCGGCATCATCTGCGCGAGCGACCCGCTGGCTCTGGGGGCGGTGCGGGCGGTCCGCCGGGCCGGGCTCTCGGTGCCGGACGACGTCTCGGTGATCGGCTACGACGACTCGGCCTTCATGAACTGCACCGACCCGCCGCTGACCACCGTCCGACAGCCGATCGAGGCGATGGGCCGGGCCGCCGTGGACCTGCTGGCGGGGGAGATCGGCGGCGCCAAGATCACCCACGACGAGCTGCTGTTCGAGCCCGAGCTGGTGGTGCGCGGCTCGACCGCGCCGCCGCGCTCGCGCGGCTGACCGCGCACGCCGGAAGGCCCTGACACCCGATGAGGTGTCAGGGCCTTCGCATGGGCCGGGTCAGGAGGCGTACGCCTGGATGTCGGAGAGCTGGGCGGCCGGCCAGCCGGTGTTGCCGGTGAAGGTCACCCGCAGGTGGCGGGCGGCGGCGCCGGGGAAGCTGACCGTGACGGTGTTGCCGGTGGCCGGGTCGAAGCCGTAGCCCGCAGAGGCCTTCGTGGTGGTCCAGCTGCTGCCGTCGGTGCTGGTGAGTACCGAGAGCGTCTCGGTCCGCGCGCCCCAGCCGGCCGGCAGCCTGAGCACCAGGCGGGACACCGTGGCCTGGGTGCCGAGGTCGGCGCTCAGCGACTGCGGGAACGCGTTGTTGGCGCTCTCCCAGTAGCTGTTCGGGTCACCGTCGTTGGCCCGGGAGACGGCGTAGACGTCCGCGTGGCTGGTCTCGGTGAGGGTCCGGCCCGCGAGCAGGTTCGGGTTGGCAGGTGGGGTGGTTGTGGGGGTGGTCGTGGGGGTGCTGCCGGTGAGCACGGTCAGCTCCGCGAGCTGGGCGGCGGGCCAGCCGGTGTTGCCGGTGATCGTGATCCGTAGCCAACGGGCCTTGGTGGCAGGGAAGCTGACGGTCACGGTGTTCCCGGTGGCCGGGTCGAGCAGTACCCCGCGCGAGGCTGCCAGCTCGATGAACGAACTGCCGTCGGTGGAGCCGGAGACGGCGAGCGTCTCGGTGCGGGCCTCCCAGTTCGGCGGCAGCTTCAGCTGGACACCGGTCACGTCGGTGGCGGTGCAGCGGTCGACCGTCAGCGACTGCGGGAAGGCGTTGTTGGTGCTCTCCCAGTAGCTGGTGGCGTTGCCGTCGATGGCGTTGGCCGCGCTGTAGCTCTGGTTGCTGCTGGTCGCGGTCGCGTTGACGGTGCAGACCGGCGGCGTGGACGGAGACGGAGACGGGGAAGGGCTGGACGACTGCGACGGCGACGGTGAGGGCGAGGGCTGGGTGCCGTTGGACGGCCGACCGCCGTAGGTGAACCTCGGGTCGGGCCAGACGCCCGTGCAAGTGGAGCCCGACCAGCCGGAGTTGCCGCCGCCGTCGGTGATCACGAAGCCGGTGCCGACGCAGTTGTGGGTCGGGGTGGCCGCCTGCGCGATGTTAATCGCCGTCACGTTGGTGAACTTCATGCTCGCGTTGGCCTGTGCCTGTATCGCGTAGGTGCCCGCGCCGTCGATGTTCACGTTGGTGAAGTTGACGCCGTTGACCGCGCCTTCGATGGTCTGGATCGCCTCGTACGAGCTGTCCAGGATGTCGCTGTCGGTGATGTTGACGGTCGCGCCGCTGATCGCCTCGTTGAGGCCGCTGAACCAGACCGCGCCGACCCCGAAGTTCCAGTTGAAGTCGCTGTTGCCGGTCCGGATCAGGGTGTTCCGGGCGGCGGTGATGGTGCCCGCGACGGCGGTGCCGTTGCCCGAACTGACGCCCGGGTAGCGGTTGGCGATGTGCAGGCCGCCGCCGTTGCTGATGGTGTCGGCCATCACGTTGTCCGAGATGGTGAAGTCCTTGCCGCCGTACGTGACGATGTTGTTCGCCAGGATCGGCAGCACGACCGTGTTGTGGGTGAAGCTGTCGCGCACGTTCGGTACCCGCTCCGGCCAGGAGGCCAGGCCGTCGTCACCGGTGTTGCGGACGAAGGTGTTGGTGACGGCCGAGTCGGTGACCCCGGTGTGGAAGTTCACGCCGTCGGCGGTCTGGTCCAGGATCCGGCTGTTGCGGATGGTGAAGTGGTCCATCGGGCCGTCCATCCAGGCGGCCACCTTGGTGTGCTGGATCCACAGGTTGTCGACCACCGAGTTGCTCATCGCGCCGCCGAGGGCGTTCACCTGGTCGTCGTCGACCCGCTCCTGGATGTCGCCGATCAGGGCGAAGTCCTTGAGCGTGACGTTCCGGCTCGGGCCGCCTCCCTCGTGCGGCCGGACCGCGCCGCCGTAGCCGCCGCCGGACACGTACTTGCCGTAGATGCCGGCCGCCCGGTTCCGGTTCACCGGGTCGCGGCCGCCGAGCACGCTGTACCAGGGCCCGGCCCCGGCCAGCGTGACGCCGTCCACCACCACGTGGTCGTACAGGGTGAAGTTCCCCTGCGGGATGAAGACCGTCTTGCCCTGCGCCTGACCGGCGTTGACCGCCGCCTGGAACTTCGCGGTCGAGTCGGTGGCCCCGCTCGGGTCGGCGCCGAAGTCCGCCACCACGTCAAGTGCCCCGGCGGGCTTGGCGATCGGCGCGCCGACCTGCTCGAAGTCGGCCAGGTCGATGGTGAAGCTGGGCGACTGCGCGGTGGAGGAGACCTGCAGCCGGATCTTCGCTCCGGCGGGCAGGGTGGAGCCGAACATGGTCCGGGTCTCGTCGTAGAAGTGGTGCGGGTTGGTGTCGCCGGGGTTGTTGTTGAACGGGTAACCCCCGTAGTACCAGCCGTACTTGGAGGTGACCGGCAGGTCCTTCAGCTTCGACCCGTTGACCAGCAGGTCGATCGAGGCGGTCCGCCCCCGGCCGTCGGCGGTGTCCGGCAGGCTGTACCGGAAGCTCATCGCGTCGGCGGGCGCGGCCAGGGTGAACTCCACGTACTGGCCGGTGGAGTTGAGCGTGACGGCCTGGCGTCCCGACGCCTCCGAGGGCAGGGTGCCGTAGCGCCGCTCGGGGCCGATCACGGTGCCGTTGGTGGCCGCGTACTCGGCCTCCTGCTCCTTGAACGGGACGGTGGCACCCCGGCCGGAGACGTCCAGCGGGGACAGGGTCGGTACGGCGGCGGCGTGCGCGGACTGGGCGGTCAGGCCGAGCAGGGCGGCGGAGCTCAGTGCGGCGGCCGTGAGCACGGCGAGCGGGGCGCGCAGGCGGCGAAGTGGGGGTGGCTGCATGGGGGATGCACTTCCTTGCTGGTCGCGTGGGTGGGAACGGCCGAGCGTTGGAGAGACTAGGCGCGACGGTGCATGAAGTCCATGTAAATGTGCAAAATTTCGACAGAGATCGCGCAAGTACGTCGGATCGACGGACCGGTCCGGCGGCACGGCGACCGGAACGGGAGCAAGCTGCCGTCGTCCGTCCGGGCTACTGCTCCGGCAGCGTGACCGCGTCGACCACGTCCCGCAGGTCGTACCGGCGGCGGTGGGCCGTGCGCTGCCGCTCGGCGCCGCCGCCGTGGCGGCGCAGCTCTGTCCACAGGCTGTGGACGGTCGCAGTGTCCCCGGCGGCGGCCAGGCCGGGGGCGATCCGGCGGAGCAGGCGTTCGACCAGCTCGACGGCGGGGGCCGGGCCGCCGGTGGTCAGGTCGACCCCGGCGCCGGTCAGGCCGTCCCGGGCGGCCCGCCAGTGCGCGGCCCGGAGCAGCGGATCGGGCACCTGGGGCGGCCGGACGCCCCGGGCGGCCTCGGCCAGCAGTACGGCGGCCAGCGCGCGGGCCAGCCCGGCCAGCAGGACGACCACTCCGGAGTCGGCGTTCACGTCGCAGACCCGGATCTCCACGGTCGGGAAGCGCTCGGAGGGCCGGGCGTGCCAGTAGACCATCCGCCGGTCGAGCAGCAGCCCGGTCTCCACCAGCCGGTCCAGCAGCGCGTCGTACTCGGCGGCATCGGCGAGCAACGGAGTCGGTCCGGCGCCCGGGAACTGGGCCCAGCGCAGTGTGCGCCAGCCCGCGTAGCCGGTGTCCCGGCCGTCGTGGAAGGGCGAGTTGGCGGCGATCGCCTGCAGTGTCGGCAGCCAGGGCCGGAGGTGGTTGGCCAGCTGGACGGCGCTCTCCCGGTCCGGCACGCCGAGGTGGATGTGACACCCGGCCACGCCCGCGCCCTGGTCGCCGTGCACCAGCGGCCCGTACTCGGCGGCCATCCGCCGGTACCGGTCCTGGTTGCTGACGTCGAGTCGGGTGACGGCGGGGATCACCATGGTGCCGGAGGCCACCGCCCGGCAGTCCGCCTGCTCGGCCGCGGCGGCGATGCCCGCGCGCAGCCGGCGCAGTTCACCGTGCAGCTGGTCCAGGGTGTGCACCGGTACGGTCCGGGTCTCCACCATGGTCGGGAACAGCTCGCAGCCGACCTGGTCGCCGAGCAGTTCGGTGGCGGTCTTCAGGACGGTCGGCGCGGCCCCGACGGCGGCCCGGCTGTACCGGTCGGCGAGCAGGAACTCTTCCTCCACCCCGATGGTCGGCACCTGGCCCGGATCGGATTCCGACATCGCCCACCGCCCGTTCCCGGGCTTCCGCCCGTCGCTGGGCAGTCTGCCCGGCTGTCAGTGGGCGAACCAAGGGACACGCCTGCCCGATCGGGTGGAGCCGGAGCTCAGTGGCGGTTGCCCAGCGCGAACAGCAGGATCACGAACCCGGCGAAGACGTGCGTGCCGGCGATGTAGATGGAGGCCCGGACCAGCATCTGGCGGCGCCTGCTCTTCTCGTCCCGGACTGCGCCGCTGGGGACGGGCCCGCCCTGGACGACATCACCCTGGACGACGTCGCTGCGAACGGCCTCGCTCATCGTCGGGCTCCTTCGGGTCGCGGCCAGGTCTCAGATCCCGAGTGTACGGGCGCGGGCGGCGGCCCGGTCGAGCAGCCGGTGGACGTCCGCCTGCCGGGTGGCCGGGTCGTCGTTGTACTCGTCGGGGGAGCTGACGGGGTGTCCGCTCGCGTGCAGCACCTCCATCACCTGGATCCGGGCCCGGCGGGCGTCCCCGGGCGAGCCGAAGCCGTGGGCCAGGACGGCGGCCTGTGCGCCGAGCAGGCAGACCCGGCCCTCGGCGTCCCACATGGTGCCCTGCACCCAGCCGGCCGCGGCCAGGTACCGGGAGGTCAGCGACAGGTGCCCGGCGATGCCCACCGCGGTCGGTGCCGGGGGTCTGCGGAGCAGGCGGTCCAGCAGGGTCGGGACCGGCAGGCGGTGCTCCGCGTACCAGGGCTGCCGGATGCTGCCGAGCGGGCAGACGTACGGCAGGTCGGGGCGGGCGGGGAACGAGGCGAGGTAGCCCTCGATCTCGGCGACCAGGCCGGAGCTGTCGACGGTGAGCAGGGGCGGAAGAATTAATGGCTTATCGGGTGATTTCACCCTTTCTTGATACCTGACGCTCCCGCCCCGCGCAGCGGGCGACGCGCGGGGCGTCCCCGGCGGCGGAATCGGGAATCCGGCCGTTCGCCGTGGGTGGGCGCGGGTAGCGTGCTGGTATGTCGATCTCCTGGGTGACCGTGCCGACGCCGCTGCCGAGCGGGCCGCTGCGGCTGGCCGTCACCGAGCAGGGAGTGGCGGCGGTCTCGTACCACGGCGACGCGATCGGGGGCGTACCCGGCCGGGTGGGGATACCGGAGTGTGCGGACGAGAGCCGGGCCGGGCTGGTGCGGGCCCGGCTGGCGGAGTACTTCGACGGTCGGCGGACGGAGCTGGAGCTGCCGATCGACTGGCGGTTCACCACCGGTCCGCACCGCACCGTGCTGCAGACCCTGACCGCCCAGGCCGGCTACGGGCAGACCCTCACCTATGGCGAACTCGGCGCCCGCAGCGGGGTGTTCGAGGACTTCACGGACGGTGGATGGACGGCGGCCCGGACGGTGGGCAAGATGATGGGCGCCAATCCGCTCTGCCTGCTGGTGCCCTGCCACCGGGTGGTCGCCTCGGACGGTATCGGTGGCTTCGGCGGCGGGCCGCGCGGCCTGGAGATCAAGCGCTGGCTGCTCACCCTGGAGGGCGTGCTGCCGCCGACCCTGGACTGGAACGGCCCCGGCTGACCCGGGGCCCCAGGCGTCAGGCCGGCCCGGCCCCCGGCGTCAGACCAGTGCGGCCACCGGCTTCGGCTGGTGCACGGCCGCCACCGGCGGGTGCGGGAGCTCGGGCTCGGGCAGGGTCTCCGGCTGGCGCGGCGCTGCACTGAGCGACGGCAGGATCGGCTGGATGGCGGCCACCAACGCGTAGTCCTCGCCCAGCAGTTCGTCGGTGGGCGGCAGGGCCGGCAGCCGGCCGAGCGCCAGTTGGACGGCGGCCAGCGGCAGGTTGAGCCCGCACAGCCGTAGCTGGTGCAGACCCCCCGAGGGCCGGGTGTTGATGTCCAGCAGCACCGGCACGCCCCGGTGGTGGCGGAACTGCACGTTGGAGAGGTAGGCCATCCCGAAGGTCTCGATCAGCCGCCGGGTCGGCTCCAGGTACACCGGGTCGACGGTGAAGCTCCGGCGGCGGCTGCGCTTGCTGCGGCCGACGGCGGCCAGCAGCCGGCCGTCCGGGTCGGCGAGGCAGTCCACCGAGACCTCGGGGCCCTCCAGGTAGGGCATCACCAGTAGGTCGACCGGCTCGGGGGCGGCGGCGATCGCGTCGGCCAGCTGGTCGAGCTGCACGCTGCCGCTGGGCCAGCCGGCCAGCTGCCCCAGCTGGAACGGCTCCCGGGTGATGGTGCGGAAGCCCTCGCCACCCGCGCCACTGGCCGGCTTGAGGCAGGCCTGATCCCCGGCGTACTCCAACTCCTCCACCGCGCGCAGCAGTTCGTCGGCGGTCCGGACGTGGTGCCAGCTCGGTACCGGCAGCCCGGCGGCCGCCATCGCGACGTAGCCGTCCACCTTGCTCTCGAAGGTGGCGATCGCCTGGGCGGGCGGGCAGATCAGTTCGGTGCCCCGGGCGGTGAACTCGGCGCGGCGCCGCGCGATCGCGAGCTGGTGCAGCCGGGGGAGGAAGACGTCGATCCGGTGCCGGTCGCAGAAGTCCAGGGCGAACTCGACGTACGCCTCGGCGGACAGGCCGTCCGGCTCCAGCAGACCGTGGTCGGCGGCCGCCAGGACGGGGGAGTCGGCGTCCACGTGGGTGGCGTAGACCTCCACCGGCGCCGCCCGCAGCAGGTCTATGAAGAAGACGTTCTCGGCGTAGGTGCGGTTCAGCCAGACGCGGGTGGGGGCGATCAACAGAGGTCTCCCTGGAAAAGGGCAGCAAGAAGAGTGGGAGGGCGTCCGGCAGAGGGTGGCCGATCGGCCTTGACTGCGCCCTTGAAGTGGCACCTTAGCGCTCTCGGCCGAACGGATGAACGGGGGGTGGCGGCCGATCCGGGGCGCCAGCCGGGGGAATCGCCGGGCTTCCGTCAACTCGCCTGAATCGAGGGCTAGTTGGCCTGGTGGTCGACAGGTTTCCGGGATGTGAATTCTTCGACGGCTCGAGTGCGACGGCGTACGCGATGCACAGAAACGGCGCAGTCGGAGCGAGAACGTTCGAACAATCACTGATTCGGGTGAGCCCAGTGGCATTTGTCGATCAGCTGAGCCTGGCCGGCCGCCACTATGAACCACGCAACGCGATCCGTCCATCATGCCCGCATCGTGCTCGCGGAGAGGCCTTCGATGTCCATCGAAACCAATGTCGGTATCCCCCAACAGGGCGGGGAGTCACCGGCCGCGGCCGGTGTGCGCCCGCAGAGCCTCGGGACCGAGGCAGCCCGACAACTGGCGACCACCACCAAGTCCGCCCCGCAGATGCAGGAGATCAGCGACCGCTGGCTGCTCAGGATGCTGCCCTGGGTCGAGGTCGCGGGCGGCGCCTACCGGGTGAACCGGCGGCTGAGCCACGCCGTCGGCCAGGGCCGGGTGGCCTTCGAGCAGACCGGCTCCGAGGTCCGGGTGGTGCCGCCGACGCTGCGGGAGATCCCGCTGCTCCGCGACTTCCCGGACGACCGGCTGCTGGTCGAGCTGGCGGGCCGGTGCACCGCCCGTACGGTCGCCCCCGGTGAGCTGCTGGCGGAGGCCGGGCAGCCGGTCGACGAGGTCTTCCTGATCGCGCACGGCAAGCTCGACCGGTTGGGCGTCGGCAGGTACGGCGAGACCACGGTGCTCGGGATGGCGGCCGACGGCGACCAGCTGGGGGACGAGGCCCTCGGGCAGTCCGACCCGCTCTGGCCGTACGCCGTCCGGGCCGTCACGGCGGGCACCGTGCTGGCGCTGCCCCGGGCGGCCTTCCAGGAGCTGGCCGGGCGTTCCCCCGCGCTGCGCGAGCAGCTCGAGCGGTATGCGGCGGGCGCCCGACAGGCCGTCAACAAGTACGGCGAGGCGCAGATCGAGCTGTCGGCCGGCCACCGGGGCGAGGTCGAACTGCCGAGCACCTTCGTGGACTACGAGCTGCGGCCGCGCGAGTACGAGCTGAGCCTGGCTCAGACCGTGCTCCGGGTGCACACCCGGGTCGCCGACCTCTACAACGAGCCGATGAACCAGACCGAGCAGCAGCTCCGGCTGACCATCGAGGCGCTGCGCGAGCGCCAGGAGTACGAGTTGGTCAACAACCCCGAGTTCGGCCTGCTGGCGACCGCCGCGTACGAGCAGCGGATCTCCACCCACTCGGGGCCGCCGACCCCGGACGACATGGACGACCTGCTCAGCCGTCGCCGGAGCACCCGGTTCTACCTGGCGCACCCGAGGGCGATCGCGGCGATCGGCCGGGAGGCCAGTAAGCGCGGCCTGTACCCGGAGGCGGTCGAGCTGGACGGGCAGCGGGTGACCGCCTGGCGCGGGGTGCCGATCCTGCCCTGCAACAAGATCCCGATCAGCAAGGGGCAGACCACCTCGATCCTGGCGATGCGCACCGGGGAGCACAGCGAGGGGGTGATCGGGCTGCGGCAGACCGGTCTGCCGGACGAGTACGAGCCCGGTCTCTCGGTGCGGTTCATGGGGATCGACGAGAAGGCGATCACCTCCTACCTGGTGAGCACCTACTACTCCGCCGCGGTGCTGGTGCCCAACGCGGTCGGTGTGCTGGAGAACGTCGACATCGCGCACCGGGGCTGACCGCACCGGAGCCGGCGTACCGAGGCTGCGGGCGGTCCGCGCGCAGCCACTTCATCTGGGGGAGGACGTACATGGGCATCTTCACGATCGAGCGGGACAGCCGCGAGGGGGCCGAGGCCATCGAGGTGCTGGCCCGCTCCCGGGCGGTGGTGGACCCGGTGCTGCGGGCGGCCGTCGAGTCGCTGCCCGCCTCGATGCGGCGGGTCTCGGGGTACCACTTCGGCTGGTGGGAGGCGGACGGTGTGCCGTCGACCGCCGGTTCGGGCAAGGCGATCCGGCCGGCCCTGGTGCTGGCCGCGGCCCAGGCGGTCGGTGCCGCCGGGCCCGCGGTGGCGGTCCGGGCGGCGGCCGCCGTCGAGCTGGTGCACAACTTCACCCTGTTGCACGACGACGTCATCGACCGGGACGACACCCGGCGCCACCGCCCCACCGCCTGGCGGGTGTTCGGCGTCACCGAGGCGATCCTGGCGGGCGACGCGATGCACTCGCTGGCCCTGCGGGTGCTCGCGGAGGACGAGCACCCGGCCGCCGCGACGGCGGTCCGGCGGCTGGCCGACTGTGTGGTCGAGCTCTGCGAGGGCCAGCAGGCGGACTGCGCCTTCGAGCAGCGCGACGACGTCACCCTGGCCGAGTGCCTGGCCATGGCCGAGGCCAAGACCGGCGCCCTGCTCGGCAGTGCCTGCGCGATCGGTGCGCTCTACGGTGGCGCGGGGGAGCAGGCGGCGGCCGCGCTGGACGCGTTCGGCCGGGAGATCGGGCTGGCCTTCCAGCTGATCGACGACCTGATCGGCATCTGGGGCGACCCGGCGGTCACCGGCAAGCCGGTCGGCGCCGACCTGGCCGCCCGGAAGAAGTCCCTGCCGGTGGTCTTCGCGCTCGCCTCCGGCCACCCGGGCGGTGCCCGGCTGGCCGAACTCTACGCACTGGAACGCCCGTTGACCGCCGTCGAGCTGCGCGAGGCGGCCGCTTCGGTGGACCAGGCGGGCGGCCGGGCCTGGGCCCAGAGTGAGTCCTGCGAGCGGATGGCGGCCGCGATCGCCCACCTCGCGGACGCCGTCCCCGACCCGTCGGCGGCCGACGACCTGCTGGCGCTGGCGGAGCTGGTCACCCGACGGGCGTACTGAGCTCCTGCGTACGGGCGGCACCGCTCCGGTCGGGGCGGTGCCGCCCGCCGCCGTTCAGCCCTCGGACCGGCCCAGTGCGGTCAGCAGCTGCTGCTCCTTCGCCCGGTCGATCCCGAGCGCGGTGCTGCCCTGCCGGTACGGGGCGTCGGCGGGGCCGCGCTGCTGGATCCAGGCCCAGGTGTCGGCGACCGTGTCGGCCAGCGGGCGGGTACGCAGTCCGGCCTTCGCGGCCTTCGCGGAGTCGGCGGTCCAGATGCCCGACCAGTCGGGCGCGGCCGGGCTCCAGAGCGGCAGCTCGGTCCACGGCGACACCGCCGCCTCGGTGAGCAACTCGTCCGGCGCCCAGACCAGTTCGGCCCCGCTGCCGGTGACGGTCACACAGGCTTCGAGCATCCCGCGCATGGTGCTGCTGCCGGGCAGCGCGGTGGTGACGTACCGTCCGGCGTCGCCCCGCTCCAGCAGGTCGAGCCCGAAGGCGGCGAAGTCCCGGGCGTCGATCAGCTGGAGCTCGCGCTCCGGGTCGCCGCCCGCGAGCACCCTGCCGCCCTCGGCGATCCGCTCCAGCCACCAGGGCAGCCGCCCCACGTTCTCGTACGGGCCGATCAGCAGGCCGCAGTTCAGGATCAGCGACCGCTCGGGCCCGAACACCTCCAGTACCGCCCGCTCGCAGCCGGCCTTGAGGTGGTTGCCGGGCGGCTGGTCGGCCGGGGTGTCGGCGGGGCAGGGCTGGGTGGCGGAGCTCTCGTCGACCGGCAGTGCGGGCCAGTCGGTGAAGGCATGTACGGAGGAGACGAAGGTGTAGTGCTCGGTATGGTCGCGCAGCGCCCGGGCGGCCAGCGCGACCGCGTACGGCTGCTGCCCGGCGCTGTCCACCACGGCGTCCCAGCGGCGGCCGTCGACCAGCCGGGCCAGGTCCTCGGGGGAGTTGCGGTCGCCCCGGACGGCTTCGACGCCGGGCTGGTCGGGGCCGGAGAGGCCGCGGTTGAAGGTGGTGACCCGGTGGCCACGTTGCAGGGCTTCGGACACATAGGCGCGGCCGAGGAAGGACGAGCCGCCGATCACGAGGAGGTTCATGCCCTTCAGCCTGCGCCGGTCGGGCCGCCGCCGGAAGCGAGGTTCGCCCTGGGCAAAGCGGGTTCGCCGAGAGCTGACGCTCCGTCCGACATGCCGGTCGGCCATGGGCGGCATAGCATCCGTTCCGTATGGTCTGTGACGGTATGTCCGATCTGGGGAGTGCGGCAGCATGGGAAACCCGGTACTGGTGGATCCGGCGACGGTGCGCAGGACGGCGGCGGAGGGCTGGATCTGGGGATTCAGCCTGCTGGAGAACTACCGCACCCTCTACCCGCAGGCCGTCGACCAGGCGGATCCGCGGTACGTCGGCGGCTTCGGTGTGTTCCGGCACTACCCGCAGCCCTCCACCCCGGCCAACACCGACGTGGTCACCCCGAACAACGACACCCCGTACTCCTGGGCCTGGCTCGACCTGCGGGCCGAGCCGTGGGTGATCGAGGTCCCGGCCGTGGACCGCTACTACGTGATCCCGTTGCACGACCTGGACACCCCGTACGTCGGCTTCGTCGGCACCCGCACCACCGGCGGGTCGGCCGGTCGCTACCTGGTCACCGGGCCCGGGCACCGGGACGTCCCGGCGGACGGCTTCGACGGGGTGCTGCGCGCGGACACCGAACTGGTCGGCATCGTCGGCCGCACCTACCTGGCCGGCCCGGAGGACGTCCCCGAGCTGGAGCGGATCCAGCAGCGGTACGCCCTTCGGCCGCTCAGCGCGCACCGGGGCGCCGAGCCGCCGCCCGCCGCTCCCGAGCCGGTCTGGCCGGTCTGGCGGGAGGAGATCCGGGACACCCTGGAGTTCTTCGTCCTGCTGGACTTCCTGCTCGGCTTCTTCCCGGCCCGGCCGGCCGGCACCGCCCTCCCCGCCGAGCTGGACCTGCGCCGCCGACTGGCCGAACTCGGCATCGGCGGCGGGGACTTCGAGCCCGCCACGCTGACCGCCGAGCTGCGCGAGTCGATCACCCAGGGCATCGCGGACGGCCGGGCGGAGCTGGAGCGGGCCGCCGCCGGGACGGTCGGCAACACCGGCCTGTTCGGCACCCGGGCCGAGCTGGGCGAGGACTTCCTGAAGCGTGCGGTCGGCGGCTACAAGGGCCTGTACGGCCTGCCGCCCGCCGAGGCCTGGTACGGCGGCTGGGTCGCCGACAGCGAGGGCAACCGCCCGCCGAACGCCTCGGACCGCGACTACGTGCTGCACTTCCCGCCCGGGCAGCTGCCCCCGGCCCGGTTCTTCTGGTCCGCCACCATGTACGGCCTGCCCGGCCGGTTGCTGGTGGACAACCCGCTGCAGCGGTACTCGATCGGCGACCGCACCCCGGGCCTGGTGTACGACCCGGACGGCGGTCTGACCCTGCACGTCCGGCACAAGCGCCCGGCCAACGCCGAGCACAGCGCCAACTGGCTGCCCGCCCCGGACGGCCCGTTCAGCATCGTCATCCGGCTCTACGGCCCCGACCAGCCTGTCCTGGACGGAAGTTGGAGCATCCCGCCGCTCACCCCGCGCGAGCCGGAGGTGGTCGGGGCATGACCGAGGCCAGGATCGAAGCGCTGGCGGCCGACGCCTACGTCTACGGCTACCCGATGGTCTTCGACCTCACGATGGTCGACCGGTGCCGACGGCAGGGCATGGGCAGCCTGCCCGCCACCGACTTCAACCGCTTCGGCCACGCCGAGCAACTCGCCAGGGCCGACACGGAGTTCGTCTCGGTGAACAACGACACCGTCTACTCGATCGCCCAACTCAACCTCTCCGGAGGACCGTTGGTGCTGGACGTGCCGGACACCGACGGCGCCTACCTGGTGCTCCAGTTCGTCGACGCCTGGACCAACAACTTCGCCTACCTGGGCCGCCGGGCCACCGGCACCGGTGCGCTGCGCCGCCTGCTGGTGCCCCCGCACTGGCACGGCACGCCCGAGCCCGGGCTCGAGGTGATCGAGTGCCCGACCACGGTCGCCACCGTGGTGGGCCGCAACGCCTGCGAGGGGCCGGCCGACCTGCCCCGGGTGCGCGAGCTCCAGCGTCGGCTGACCCTGACCCCGCTGGAGCCGGGCGGGGTGTACGCGGGCCTGCCCGAGCCCGATCCCGAGGTGCCGGAGCAGCTCCGCTTCCTGGAGCAACTCCGGCTCTGGATGGCACAGTTCCCGCCTGCTGCGCCCGATCTCGAGTACCAGCAGCGGTTCGCCCCGCTCGGTCTGCTGGACGCCGGTGCGTCGCCCTACCGCAACCCCGCCCCCGGCTGGGCCGCCGCGCTGGCCGCCGGCCTGGCCGAGGGCCGTCGCCGGGTCGAGGAGGCAGGCCGCCCCGACCCCGACCAGCCGGGCGGCGAGTGGGTGCTGAACCTGCACCTCTTCGACTACAACCTGGATCACCTCGGCCCCGGCACCCTGGACGACCCGCAGTGGCGGATCCCCGACCGCCGGGCCGCCTACCTGACCCGCGCGGTCGCCGCCCGGACCGGGCTCTGGGGCAACCACGCCTACGAGGCGGCGTACGCGATGACGTTCCAGGACGCCGAGGGCAGGCCGCTCACCGGTGCCCGCTCGTACACCCTGCGCTTCGACAGCCCGCCGCCGGTGGACGCCTTCTGGTCGCTCACCATGTACGACGCCACCGACTACTACCTGGTGGCCAACCCGATCGACCGCTATTCGATCGGCGACCGCACGCCGGGCCTGGTGTACGCACCGGACGGCTCGCTCACCCTGGTGCTCCAGCACCGGCGGCCGGACGACCCGGCCGGGGCGGCCAACTGGCTGCCCGCCCCCGAAGGGGAGTTCCGCCCGGTGATCCGGCTGTACCAGCCGGGCGCCGCCGTCCTGGACGGTACGTACCGGCTGCCGCCGCTGCAGCCGCGCTGACCGGTCGGCCCCGGCGGAGCCCGTACCCTTCGCCTCGCTGTAACACCCCGCAGCCCTCACCGCGTCAGACAGGTGTGAGCAGGTGGCAGCAGGCGGGGGAGTGGTGAGGGTGGGAAACCGGAGCGGGCGCGACCGGGACGAGCGGTACCTGGAGTTCGCGGCGGCAGGCGCGGGCCAGCTCTACCGCTCGGCCTGTCTGCTGACCGGCGGGGACACCCACCTCGCCGAGGACCTGGTGCAGGAGACCCTCGGCCGGATGTACGCGCTCTGGCGCCGCTCCGGCTGGCTGCTCGGCGGCCGGTCGATCGACAACCCGGCCGGGTACGCCCAGCGGGTCCTGTTCCGCACCTACCTGAGCCACCAGCGACGGCGCAGCAGTACCGAGCGCCCGACCGGCGAACTCCCCGACCGGGCCGGGCCGGACGGCGACGACGGCACCCTGCGGCTGACCCTGCTCGAAGCGCTCGCCCAACTCTCCGCCCAGGACCGGGCGGTGCTGGTGCTGCGCTACTGGGAGGACGTCAGCATCGAGCAGACCGCCGAGATCCTGCACTCCAACTCCGGTGCCGTACGTACCCGGAGCTCCCGCGCGCTGGTCCGGCTCCGCACCCTGCTCGGCGACTCGCTGGCCGAGCTGGCCGGGCACTGAGCGACTGTTCCGACTGCCGGGCCGTCAGGGCCGGTCCGATCCTTCCGAGAGACGGTGATCCGTGATGTCCGAAAACTCCGACTTCGAGGGCGAGTTGACCCGGGCCCTGCGCCGGGCCGGTACGGCCTTCGAACCCGACCAGCACGGCCTCACCCTCGGCGGAGCCGTCCGGGGGCGCCGGATGCGCCGCCGGTCGTTCACCGTGACGGGTGGCGCGGCGGCCGTGCTGCTGCTGGCGGCCGGCACGGCGGCCGTCGCGGGACTGCCCGGCGGCGCCGCCCGCCCGGTGCCCCCGGCGTCCAGTGCCTCACTGCCCGCACCGTCCGCACCCGGTCTGACGGGCCCGCAGCTGGTCGCTGCGCTGACCCCGCACCTGACCGGTCTTCAGGTGGTCGACTCCGAGGCGATCGACACCGCCGAGTCCCTGCGCACCGGGCACCTGCCCATGCTGTCGGTCACCGTGGACGACGGCCGGGGCCGGGCCCTGGTGACGGTCACCGTGAACCGGCTGCTGCCGCAGGAGGGCCACCGGTCCAAGGTCGAGTGCCCGGCCGAGCCGTCCGCGACCGAGATCTGCGAACAGAGCCGGACGGCGGACGGCGGCACGCTGACGCTCCGCCGCGACCAGCCGCCGGGCGGGGACCCGAAGCGGATGTGGTCGGCCACGCTGATCACTCCCGACGGGGAGTGGGTGGACGTCAGCTCGTTCAACTTCGCCAGCATGGTCGACCAGAACATCACCCGGGCGGAGCCTCCGCTGACGGTGGCGCAACTCGGGGTGATCGCCACCGACCCGGTCTGGCACCCCGCCTTCGAGGCGATCCCGGCGAGTGGGCTGACCCAGGTCGTCCCGCCGCCGGTGCTCGCCGGGGAGCGGATCGCGGCCGTCGTCCAACCGCTGCTCCCCGCCGGGGCGGTGGTCGACCAGATCAGGCCGACCGCCGACAACCTGCACCTGCGGGTGAACACGGGCGGGGTGGACGTCCACTTGCGGGACTGGCGGAAGCCGCCGATGGGCACGCCGGCCGACGAGTTCGCCGGGGCCGAACGGCTGCCGGACGGCACCCTGCTGCTCGCCGGCACCGAACCGTTCGGCGGACCGAGCTACCGCAACGTGGTCGTACTGCTCCGTCCGGACCGGCTGCGGGTCACGGTCTCGGCGCTCAACCCGCCGGTCGTCGAGGGCCGGACGCCCGTCTCCACGCCGGTGCTGACGCTCGACCAGGTCCGCGCCCTGGCCCTCGCGGTGGTGGCGGAGGCGGCCCCGCTGCCGTAACCCGGTCACGGGGACTCCGGGGCGGCGGGGGAGGCCGGGGCCGAGGCGGACGGCGAACCGGTTGGAGTCGGGGTGGGGGTGGAGGTCGGGCTCGGGCCGGGATCGGGCGAGCCGGTCGGGGTGCTGCTGGGCGACGGGCTCGGGGAGCTGCTGGGCGTCGGCGACGGGCTGTCGCTCGCCCCGGGGGTGGGGGACTGGGACGGGATGCCCCGGTCCGAAGGGCCGCCCTCCAGGGTGACCACGGCCTGGGACGGCGGCAGGGCGATCCGGGCCCGCCACTGGTGGTCCGGGGCCCTGGACTGATCGACCGTCACGGTGACGGTGATCCGCTGGGCCGGGGCCAGGGTGCCGGAGTCGCGGCTCAGCCGCAGCCAGTCGGCGTCCACCTCCGCGTGCCAGTGGATCGTGGTGCCACCGGAGTTGACCAGGGTGATCACCGTCCGCTCGCCGAACTCCTGGGCCTCGACGGTCAACTGGCCGGGAGCCGCAGGCACCACCGCGGCCGGGGCCTCCGGCCGGGGGGTGGTGTTGCCCAGCCGGGTGGCACCGTGCCCCGGCACCTGGACGGCCGGGCCCAGCACGGACGGCAGCAACGTTTCTGCGCCCGTGGTGACCGAACCGGCCAGCTCAAGGCCGTGCTCCGGGCCGACCGGCGGCATCTCCCGGACCGACGGCCCGGCGGACGGCTTCGCAGGCGTCTCCACCCGCACCGAGGAGACCGCCGCCGCCCCCGACACACCGTCATCGCTGCGGTGCGCGCCCCAGAGCGCCACCACCGGAGCCGTCAGCACCGCCGCCAGCACACCTGTGGTCACCACCCGCTGACGCACCGCCAGACCACCGAGCCGACTCGGCGCCCGGTGCCGGGGGAAGCCCCGCTGGTCGAACCGGAGCGCACCCTCCTCGGGCCCGACCGGCCGCCGGGACACCATCCGGGCCCGCAGCTCCTCCGGCGCGGGCAGCAACGGCAGCCCGGGCAGCGCCGCGAGGCCCCGGCCCAGCTCGCCGGAGACCCGCTCCGCCGTACCCCGGCAGGTCGGGCAGTCCACCACGTGGCGGACCAGCTCACGGCGCAGCGCCGGGCCGAGCACCCACTCCCGCCAGCTCTCCGCCCCGGCCCCGCCCAGCTCGGCCAGCACCGGGCAGCTGCCCACGCCGAGCACCAGCAGCGCGACCCGGGTCCGCCACACCTCCGCCTCGGCGGCGGCCAGCAGCTCGTCACCCGCCATCCTGGACAGCCCCAGCACGGCGGCCACCTCGTCCGGCCCGAGCCGGTGGCGCACCGCCAGCTCCAGCGCCTCGCGCTGCTCCGGCGGCGTGCCGGCCGCCTCCGGCCAGGCCAGTGAAGCCAGCTCCCGCCGCTGCTCCGGCCCAGGGGCGACCTGGCCCTGGGCCAGCCGCTGCAGACAGCAGTGCCGCGCCAGTGAGTACAGCCAGGCCCGGCGCAACGCCGGATCAGCCAGCCGTTCGCCGTGCCGGAGCGCGAGGTCGCGCACCTCGCGGACCGCCGCAACGGTGGCGCCGTGCTCGCAGAGAACGGAGAGACAGTACGTGAACAGCCCGTCGGCGTACTGGTCGTAGGCCGCCGCCGTGGACGTGGGGGAAGTCGTCACCCGTCCGACGCTAGGCATCGGGCCGAACGACGGGGCCGATTCGGGCCCCTTGTACTTCTTTCGGGTAACAAGACCACCCGACCGAGAACCTTTGGGAGGTACCCCGCTTGGTAGGTACCCCGCTCCGAGCCCCGAAGTACTTGTCGGTGCCAGCCGCTACGGTGTGCCCCATGGCTGCCCGCACCAAGACCACCGCCAAAGCTCGCCCGGCATACCGCTGCACCGAGTGCGGCAACCAACTGCCCAAGTGGGTCGGCCGCTGCCCCGAGTGCAACGCCTGGGGCACCGTGGAGGAGTACGGCGCGGTCCCGATCCGGACCACCGCCGCCGGCCCGGTCAGCACCCCCGCGATGCCGATCGGCCAGATCGACGGCAAGGTCGCGACCGCCCGTACCACCGGCGTCCCCGAGCTCGACCGGGTGCTCGGCGGTGGCCTGGTGCCCGGCGCGGTGGTGCTGCTGGCGGGCGAGCCCGGTGTCGGCAAGTCGACCCTGCTGCTGGACGTGGCGGCCAAGGCGGCCAGCGACCAGCACCGCACCCTCTACGTGACCGGCGAGGAGTCGGCCAGCCAGGTCCGGCTGCGCGCCGACCGGATCAACGCGCTCTCCGACCACCTCTACCTGGCCGCCGAGTCCGACCTCGGTGCGGTGCTCGGCCACATCGACGCGGTCAACCCCGGCCTGCTGGTCCTGGACTCGGTGCAGACCATCGCCTCCGCCGAGCTGGACGGCGCGCCCGGCGGTCCGGCCCAGGTCCGCGAGGTGGCGGGTGCGCTGATCCGGGCTTCCAAGGACCGCGGGATGGCGACGCTGCTGGTCGGCCACGTCACCAAGGACGGTTCGATCGCCGGCCCCCGGCTGCTGGAGCACCTGGTCGACGTGGTGCTGAGCTTCGAGGGCGACCGGCACGCCCGGCTGCGGATCATCCGCGGCATCAAGAACCGCTACGGCGCCACCGACGAGGTCGGCTGCTTCGAGCTGCACGACGAGGGCATCATCGGCCTGGCCGACCCGTCCGGGCTGTTCCTGACCCGGCGTGACAAGCCGGTCCCCGGCACCTGTCTGACCGTCACCCTGGAGGGCCGCCGGCCGCTGGTGGCCGAGGTGCAGGCGCTGATGGTCGACTCGCAGATCCCGTCCCCGCGCCGGACCACCTCAGGCCTGGAGTCGCCCCGGATCGCGATGATCCTGGCGGTGGTCGAGCGGCACGGCGGCGTCAAGCTCGGCAAGCAGGACATCTACACCGCGACGGTCGGCGGTGTGAAGCTCACCGAGCCGTCCGCCGACCTGGCGATCGCGCTCGCGGTGGCCAGCTCCTCCTCCGACACCCCGCTGCCGAACGGCCTGGTGGCGATCGGCGAGGTCGGCCTGGCGGGCGAGGTCCGCCGGGTGACGGGTGTTCAGCGGCGGCTCGCCGAGGCGCACCGGCTGGGCTTCACGCACGCCCTGGTCCCGCCGGATCCGGGAAAGGTTCCGCGCGGGATGAAGGTGGTCGAGGTGGCCGACATCGGTGAGGCCCTGCAGGCCATCCCGGGCCGCCGCAAGGCCGCCGCGAAGCCCCGTGCCGAGGCCGCCGGGGGACCGCCCGCCCCGCGCCCGGCACCGGTCGCCGCACCGGTCGTGGCCTACCCGGAGGAGCTCATGCAGGGCTGGGAACCGGTCGACTCGGACGAACTCAACTGACCCGGACCTCCTTATTGCCGAACGCCGTTAGACTTTCCCCTGTTTAATCGGCATGAAGTGCAGTAATGAGACAGACCGTCGGGCACCACGCCACGCGGTCCGGGTCGACCGGAGGAGTCACGTGGCAGCCAGCGACCGGGCGGACAAGTCCCCCCGCGAGGAGGCCCTGCTGCGGGCTTCCCTCACAGCCATCGCGCCGGGGACGGGTCTGCGCGACGGTCTGGAGCGGGTGCTCCGGGCCAACACCGGCGGGCTGATCGTGCTCGGCTTCGACAAGACGGTGGACTCCATCTCCACCGGCGGCTTCGTGCTGGACGTCGAGTTCACCGCCACCCGGCTGCGCGAACTGTGCAAGCTGGACGGCGCGGTGGTCCTGGACAAGGACATCACCAAGATCCTCCGGGCCGGCGTGCACCTGATGCCCGACTCGACCATCCCCACCGACGAGACCGGCACCCGGCACCGCACCGCCGAGCGGGTCAACAGGCAGACCGGCTTCCCGGTGGTCGCGGTCTCGCACTCGATGCGGCTGATCGCGATGTACGTGAACGGGACCCGCCGGGTGCTGGAGGACTCCACCACCGTGCTCTCCCGGGCCAACCAGGCGCTGGCCACCCTGGAGCGCTACAAGCTCCGCCTCGACGAGGTGGCCGGCACCCTCTCCGCGCTGGAGATCGAGGACCTGGTCACCGTCCGGGACGTCACCGCGGTCGCCCAGCGGCTGGAGATGGTCCGGCTGATCGCGGCCGAGATCGCGGGCTACGTGCTCGAACTCGGCACCGACGGCCGGCTGCTCTCGCTCCAGCTGGACGAGCTGATCGCGGGCGTCGAGCCCGAACGCGAACTGGTCGCCCGGGACTACTTCCCCGAGCGGGCCGCCAAGCGCGGCAAGACCGTCTCCGAGGTGCTCGCCGACCTGGAGGCGCTCACTCACGCGGAGCTGCTCGACCTGCAGACCGTCGCCAAGGCCTTCGGCTACCCCGGCACGCCGGAGTCGCTGGACTCGGCGGTCTCGCCGCGCGGCTACCGCCTGCTGGCCAAGGTGCCCCGGCTGCCCAACACCGTCATCGAGCGGCTGGTCGAGCACTTCGGCGGCCTGCAGAAGCTGCTGGCCGCCAGCATCGACGACCTGCAGACGGTCGAGGGCGTCGGCGAGACCCGGGCCCGCTCGGTCCGCGAGGGGCTGTCGCGGCTCGCAGAATCGTCCATTCTGGAGCGCTACGTCTGACCGGCGCCGCGGTCTGACCTGCGCCCGGCGCTGACTCGGGGTCAGGTCTCCGTCGGGTCGGCCGGCTTCACCGCGTAGAGCAGGCTGAGCAGCGTGACGTCCACGGCCTCCGGGTCGGTACTGTCGCCCTCGGCGGCCAGTTCATCGAAGATGCCGCCGAGCTGCTTGCGCAGCCGGACCGCCCGCTCGGGACGCAGCCGCAGACTGAAGTGGTTGAACATGGCGGGTGAGGCGGGCAGATCCGGGGCGATGTTCGGCAGGTCGAGCCGGTCCGCCAGGTAGTGGCCACGGAAGTCGGCGCGGACCAGCTCGAGTGCGGCGAGCATCGGGCCGATCGCTTCCTCGCGGGCGATGCTGCCGTCGGAGAAGACCTGGCCGGAGAGGCGCAGTGACTTCTGGGCCGGCCGGTAGCGGCTCTCGGTGATGCCGGATACCACCCGGGTCCCGGCCACCATGATCAACGCGGTCTGTTCGAGCTGCTTGATGTGCCGGTAGAGCTTGGTCGGCGGCTCGTCGAGCGCGACGGCGATCTCCTTGACCGTCAGCGGCTGCGGGTCCCGTTGCATCAGCGCGTTCAGGATCGCCAGCCGCATGGGGTCGGCCAGTGCCTTCAGCGTTGCCAGGTCGCCGACTTCACGCTCACTCAGTTGCTCATCCACCGGTTCATTAACCCATGAACGTCAACGCTTGTGCAAACAATCACCCTTCTGCAACCATTCACTCAAGCGTGAATGGTTGCAGAAGGGTGACCGTGCACGCTCGGGTGAACGGGGTGGGGCATGACCACGCAGCAGCAGCTGGACGAGGTCGGGGAGCACGGGGCCGACCGGAGCGCAGCAGTACCCCTGCGCCGCAACTGGCGCTACCAGGCGATGTGGAGCGGCGCCGCCGCCTCGATGCTCGGCACCATGGTCGCCGACACCGCCTACCCGCTCCTGCTGCTGGCGATGACCGGTTCCCCGCTTCTCGCCGGAGCCTTCGGCGCGGTCCAGTTCACGGCCTCGCTGCTGTTCGGCCTGCACGGTGGTGCCCTCGCCGACCGCCGTGACCGCCGCCGGATCCTGGTCGTCGCCGACGCCGTCCGGGTGCTGGCCACCCTCTCCGTCCCGGCCGCGCTCTGGCTGGACCGCTTCACCGTCCGGCACGCCCTGCTGGTCGCCGCCGTGATCGGTGCCACCATCGCCTATGCGGGCCCGGTCCGGACGCTGGCGGTCCGTTCGCTGGTGCCGCCCTCGCAGCTTCGGCAGGCGCTCACCCAGGACGAGGTGCGGGTCAACGGCGCGGTTCTGCTCGGTCCGCCGCTGGCCGGACTGCTGCTCGGCCTCGGCCGGGCCGTTCCCTTCCTCGCCACCGCCCTCACCTCGCTCTACTCCCTCGCGACCGCCTGCCTGGTCCGGTTCGACAGCCGCCCGGCCGGGCAGAGCCCCGCCGCGAAGGAGGACGGCGGCAGGAAGAACGACGGCACTCTGGCGGGCCTTCGCCAGCTCTGGGGCGACCCGGTGATGCGCGCGGTGGTCGGCGTGGTCGGCGCGATCAACCTGATCGGCGCCGCGATGCTGCTGCCGCTGATGGTCCTGCTCCGGGACGGCGGCACCTCGACCACCGGTACCGGCCTGGTGCTGGCGGGTGAGGCGGTCGGCGGCCTGCTCGGTGCCCTGCTGGTCCGCCCGCTGCACCAGCGCCTGCGCCCCGGGCGGCTGTTGCTGACGGTCGCCTGGGCCGTGGTCCCGCTGCTGCTGGCCCCGGCCCTGGTCAGTGGCCCGGTCGCGCTCTTCCTGATGCTGCTGGTGGTGTCGCTCGGGGTCCCGGCCCTGCGGGTGATGGTCGACCTGCTGATCTTCCAGCAGGTCCCGGACGCCCTCCGTGGCCGGGTGATCGCCGCGACCATGACGCTGTTCATGCTCGGAGTGCCGCTGGGCAGCTTCGCCAGCGGGCTGCTGCTCGGCCACCTCGGGCCGGTCGTCGTCCTCCAGCTGCTCGCCGCCGTGCTGGCCGCCGCCCTGCTGCCCGCCGGCTTCAACCGTCCCCTGAGGCAGGCCCTCTGGCCCACCCGGTAGCGGTACCCGTGGCCGAAGCGGGCCGGGGTCAGTCCTCCAGGCGGATCGACGTACGGGCCGAGACCGGGCCGCCCGCCGGGCCGTTGAGGGTGGCCTGGACGAGGTAGCGGCCGACCGGGGCCGGGGTGGTGTCCGGGGTGGCGCACTGGGGCTTGCTGCGGCCGCGCTCCCAGGTGAACGTCTCGGTCAGGCCGGCGCCCGCGCCGAGCTGGACCCAGGTGTCCTGACGCTCCGTCGGGCAGTCGCCGGAGGACCAGATCCGTTCGTTGGACTCGGCCAGGGTGACGACCACCGTGGAGGCGGTCCGGCCGAGGTTGACCCGGCAGGTGCCCGTGGACGTGTTCCGTACGGTGAGCGAGAGCCGGGGCTTGTCCTTGGCCTTGTAGGCGTCCTGACTGCCCGCCAGCTCCAGCGAGACCTGGGAGGCGGTGCAGACCGGGAGGGCCATCACCTCGGCGGTGTTCACCGGAGGGGGAGTGCTGCTGCCCCCCGAGGTGCCACCCGCGCCGCCGCCTGACGCCGTGCCGGACGTGCCGGACGTGCCAGAGGTGCCCGCGGTGCCCGAAGTCCCGGTGCCGCCCGTGGTCAGGCTGACCTCGCCGCCGCCGGAGCCCGAGACCCCGCCGGTGGCGGTCGAGCCGCCGCTGCCGCCCGGCCGGGTGGTGATCGCCGGTCCGGTGGGGTCGGCGCCCGGGGTGATCGACTGGGCCGGGGCGGGGTGGGCCGCCTTGCCCTGGCTGGATTTCCCGTCGCCGTCGGGGCGCGTGACCAGCCAGAGGACCAGCGCGAGGAGGGCTGTCAGGGCCACGAGCACGACGATGCGCCGTCGCCAGTAGATCGAGGCCGGCAGCGGTCCCACGGGTTGACGCAGAGAAGGCACGCGCAAACTCTACGAGACCCGGCACACCCGATGGTGCATCAACACCGCTGCTGGGCCGGTTCCTTCACATCATCCGTGTTTTGCTCCGGACGGGGGACGGGTCGACCGGTGCCGCGAGCCGTTCCTCGGCGGACGAAGTTCTCGAAGTCGCGGTGACCGATCTCCCGCTCGTCGCCGGGCGCGGAATCTCGGAAGAGCCACCCGGGCGGCGCTCCGCCCCGGCGGACGGTCGTCGGCGGGCTGTTCCCCCGGACGGAGCAGAGCGGCCCGCATGGCAGGATGGACGCGCCATGGCTGCCACTTCCGCGACCCCCGCCCCGCTGCTGCACTCGACCGTGCTCGACTGGTACGAGGCCAACGCCCGCGACCTTCCCTGGCGCACCCCGGAGGCTTCGCCCTGGGCCGTGATGGTCAGTGAGTTCATGCTCCAGCAGACCCCGGTGAAGCGGGTGCTGCCCGCGTACGCCGCCTGGTTGGAGCGCTGGCCCACCCCGGCCGACCTGGCTGCGGACGCGCCGGGTGAGGCGGTCCGGATGTGGGGCAGGCTCGGTTATCCGCGCCGGGCGCTGCGGCTGCACGCCGCCGCCGTCGCGATCACCGCCGAGCACGGTGGCCGGGTTCCCGACGACCACGCCGCGCTGCTCGCGCTGCCGGGTGTCGGTGAGTACACCGCCGCGGCGGTCGCCTCGTTCGCCTTCCGGCAGCGCCATGTGGTGCTGGACACCAACGTCCGCCGGGTGTTCGCCCGCGCGGTCGAAGGGGTGGAGTACCCGGCGCAGGCCACCACGGCCGCCGAGCGACGGACCGCGACCGGCCTGCTGCCCGCCGACACCGGTACCGCCGCCGCCTGGGCGGTCGGCGTGATGGAACTCGGCGCGCTGGTCTGCACCGCACGCAGCCCCGGCTGCGACGGCTGCCCGCTGCGCCGGCACTGCGCCTGGCAGGCGGCGGGCTGCCCGCCGTACCAGGGCCCGCCCCGCCGGGGGCAGACGTACGAGGGGACGGACCGTCAGGTCCGGGGCAAGCTGCTCGCCGTCCTGCGGGACGCGCACGGCGAGGTCCCGCAGGCCCGGCTCGACGCGGTCTGGCCGGACCAGGTCCAGCGGGCCCGGGCGCTCGACGGCCTGGTCGCCGACGGGCTGGTCGAGCCGGTCGCCCAGGGCGTGTACCGGCTCCCGCAGTAGTCCGGCCGAGAGAACGACGGATGCCCGGGCCACCCCACACGGGGCGGCCCGGGCATCCGTCGTCGCGTCAGACCGCAGCGGCCTCGAGCGACTTCTCGGCGGGCTCGTCGCCCGCACCGCGCAGCGGCGTCTCGCGCATGAAGAGTGCGGCCGCCACGGCGACCAGGCTGATCACCGCGCCCCAGAGGAAGACGGTGTGGATGCCGTTGGAGACGGCGTGGTGGTACGCGTCCTGGAACTTCGCGGGCAGGGCGCGCAGCGCGTCCGGGCCGAGCTGGCCGTGGCCGCCGGGGACCTGCGCGCCGGAGGAGGCCATGGTCGAGGTGACCTGGTTGTTGAACAGGGCGCCGAACAGCGCCACCCCGAACGAGCCGCCGATGGTGCGGAACAGGGTGGCGGTGGAGCTGGCCACGCCCATGTCCTTGAGCTCGACGCTGTTCTGCGCGACCAGCATGGTGATCTGCATCAGGAAGCCCATGCCGGCGCCGAGCACCACCATGTAGCAGGCCGAGGTGAACTGGCTGGTGTCGGTGCCGAGGGTGGAGAGCAGCAGCGAGCCGCCGGCCATCACGGTGGTACCGATGATCGGGAAGACCCGGTACTTGCCGGTCTTGGTGACGATCCCGCCGACCACCAGCGAGATGACCAGCATGCCGAACATCATCGGCATCAGCAGCAGCCCGGAGTTGGTCGCCGAGGCGCCCTGCACGGTCTGCTGGTAGAGCGGCAGGAAGGTGACGGCGCCGAACATCGCGAAGCCGACGATGAAGCCGATCACCGAGACCAGCGCGAAGTTCCGGTTGCGGAACAGGCCGAGCGGCAGCATCGGCTCCTCGGCCCGCTGCTCGACGTAGCAGAAGCCGATCAGCGAGGCGGCGGCGAGCGCGGCCAGGCCGAGGATCTGCTTGGAGCCCCAGGCGTACTCCTGGCCGCCCCAGGTGGTGATCAGGACCAGCGAGGTGATGCCGGCGGTGAGCAGGATCGCGCCGAGGTAGTCGATCTTCGCGGTGGAGCGGACCTTGGGCAGCTTGAGCGTCACCACGATGAAGGCGAGCGCGACGATGCCGAGCGGCAGGTTGATGTAGAAGGTCCAGTGCCAGCTCAGGTGGTCGGTGATGAAACCGCCGACCAGCGGGCCCCCGATGGTGGCCAGCGCCATCACGGCTGCGAACATGCCCTGGTACTTGCCGCGGTCGCGCGGCAGCACCAGCGCGCCCATGATCGACATCACGCCGACCATCAGGCCGCCCGCGCCCAGGCCCTGGATCGCGCGGAAGGCGATCAGCTGGGTCATGGTCTGCGAGAGTCCGGAGAGCGCCGAGCCGAGCAGGAAGATCCCGATCGAGATCAGGAAGGTGCCCTTGCGGCCGTACAGGTCGCCGAGCTTGCCCCAGATCGGGGTGGAGGCCGCGGTGGCCAGGGTGTACGAGGTGACCACCCAGGAGAGGTGCTCGGCGCCGCCGAGGTCTCCGACAATGGTGGGCATCGCGGTGCCCACGATCAGGTTGTCCAGCATCGCCAGGAGCATGGCGACCACCAGACCGATCATCACCAGCCGGATCTCGCGCGGGCTGCGCGGCGTGGGATCGGCCTCCGGCACCTCGGCCGCCGCCGAGGTTTCGACCTGCTGTTTCGGCATGCTTCTGTCTCCTGCTGCGGCATCCGGCGGCTAACTTACTTGCCGACCGGCTAGTGAATGGACCAGTGGCACGGTAGGTTGTCCGTATGCTGGGCGTCAAGCCGATTACTCGCGTACGAGCCCGGCCGCAGGGAGAATGCAAGCCCAGAGACCCGGGACACCGTCGTCTCGCCCTCCGATCGCAGTCCTGAGGCAGGCCGCCAACCCATGAGCACCACGCAGAGCCCCCGGACCGACACCAGGGCGCGGATCATCGACGTGGCGCTGGCGCTGTTCGCCGAGCAGGGGTACGAGAAGACCTCGCTGCGCGAGATCGCCGATCGGCTCGGGGTCACCAAGGCCGCGCTGTACTACCACTTCAAGACCAAGGACGACATCGTCCACGGCATCGTGGAGAGCATGGCCGCGCCGATCGACGAGGCGATCGCCTGGGGTGAGGGCCGGCCCTGGTCGCCGGAGCTGCGGGACGAGCTGGTCCGCCGGTTCGCCGCCGGAATGACCGAGCGGGCACCGCTGCTGCGGTTCTTCCACGAGAACCAGCCGTCGCTGCGGGAGTCCGCGGCGGGGCTGAAGTTCAAGGCCCGGATGTTCGCGATGATTCGGCTGGTGCACGGTCCTGACGCGAGTTTCCAGAACCGGCTGCGCGCCGCGATGGCACTGTTCTCGATCAACACCGCGCTGTTCCTGCTCAAGCAGGACCAGGAGGGCGGGCCCGACCCGGCCTGTGCGGGGCACGGGCCCGGCGCCACCCTGGCGGAGGCGTCCGACGCGGCGCTGGAGGTCGCGCTGGAGATCGCGGGCCTGATCGACCCCGCCTGACCGCCTTCCCCTGCCGCCGGCCCGTCGAGGTCCCGGCCCGCGTGGAGCGATGACGTCAGGTCGCCCCGGCCCGGGCGCCCACCGACGCCGCTCCCGTCGGACCTCCGGCCGGGCCGCCGCCCGGTGCCCCGCCGGGCTTCCCGCGCAGCGGGACCTCCTTGACGGCGAGCGCCGCGAAGAACGCTCCGGCGCAGATGACGGCGGCGACCAGGAAGATGTTCCGGGTGCCCTCGGCGACCGCGCCCAGGTAGGCGTCCCGGGCGCCCGCCGGAAGGCCGGCCAGGGCGGAGGCGCTGAGCTCCAGGTCGGAGCCCCCTGTGCCGGAGCCGGGCAGGTGGTTCTCCAGGGCCCGGGTGAACTGCATCAGGAAGCCCAGCCCGACGCCGACCAGGACCATGTAGAGGCTGGTCGGGAGGCGGGAGGTGTCCGTGTCCATGGTCGACAGCAGGAACAGGCCGACGGAGAGACAGGCCGACCCCACGATCGGGAAGATCTTGTACTTGCCGGTGCGGGACATCACCTTGCCGGGTACTTGACGCCCCGTCGACTGTGGGACCGTGACGTCATGAGGGCGCGCAGCCGACGTGCCGTCGCCCGCCGCCGACTCCGCACACGACGAGGGCCCCGTCCAGCCGGACGGGGCCCTCGTCGTGTCGTACGGGTCAGAAGTCGGTGACGCCGCGCGCCGAGAGGAAGGCGATCGGGTCGATCACGGCGCCGTACTTGTTCGCGCTGCGGATCTCGAAGTGCAGGTGCGGACCGGTGGAGTTGCCGGTGGTGCCGGCCTTACCGATCTGCTGACCCGCCGTCACGGTCTGCCCGGCGTGCACCGAGAGCGAGGACAGGTGCGCGTACTCGGCGAAGTGACCGTCGGAGAGCCGCAGCACCACCTCGTTGCCGTACGCACCGTCGTACCCGGCCGAGACCACGGTGGCGTCGCCGACCGCGAGCAGCGGGGTGCCGACGGCCACCGCGAAGTCCACGCCGGTGTGATAACCGGCGGCGTAGTCGGGGTTCTTCACGCCGTACGGGTTGCTGATCGGCTTGCCGGGGGTGGGCGCGGACCAGGCCGGGGCGGGCGCGGGGGCCGGGGTGGCTGCGGGCGCGGGCTCCGGGGCGGCTGCGGGCACAGGAGCGGGATCGGGCGCCGGGGCGGCGGCCAGGTTGTCCGCGACCGTCACCGTGTCCTGCGAGGAGGCGGAGCCGGGCAGCTCGTACGGGCTGGGCGCGGCGACCTGCACCAGGGCGGCCTGCTGCGGGCCGCCGTGGGCGGCGGAGCCGAACGCGGCGGAGGTGAAGGCCGAGTTGCCGGGGGTGGTCGGCAGCACGGTCTGCGCGGAGGCGGTCGCGGGCATCAGCAGTGCGCCGCCGGCCAGCGTCAGGGCACCGCTCCAGGCCACTACCGTCCGGCGTTCCCGCACCCAGGCGGTGACACGGTGAAGGGAAGACATCGGGTGACGACACCTCGTGGGTCGGGAACGGGGGGACCAGTCAGATGTAAACGGTCACCGCGGGTGTCCCAAAATGGTGTGACCTACTACGGCGTGTAGTCAGTAAGGGTGCGGAACTTCCAGCGACTGGAGTAATGATCTTCTGATCGGATCGCACAATCGGGCGAACCGGGCATTTTGCCTCACCGGCCCCGGTCTACTACCCAGCCTCGTATCAGCCGCCGAGGGTGTGATGAGCCCCACCGGAGGCCCTGGTCTACCCGCGCCGATCGGGCCGCAATCGTGAGCCGGGTCACAGCGTCGCGGGCACCCCTATCCGGGCCGGTATCCGGGTCGGATTCGCTGTCCAGTTCGTGCGCCCCCGTGTCAGGCTGATCAGCGTCCGCAGCACGCCCAGCCCCGAGCCACCCCGTCCCCCCTACCGGAGGAACTCCGATGGCGGCACCACAGCTCAAGCCCGGCACGTCCTGGACCGAGACCTACGCCCGCTGCGTCCAGGCCGCGCCCGAAGCCTTCACCCCCGACCGGCTGCTCAACCTGGTGCGCGGTGAGTGGCGCGCCGTCGGCACGCCGGGCGAGCACACCACCCCGCTGGACGGCACCGCGATCCCGGGCCCGCCCCGGATCGGTGTCGAGGAGGCCGAGGCCGCCGTCGCGTTCGCGATCGAGCAGCACGCCACCTGGTCCCGGGTGCCGCTGGACGAGCGGAAGGCCCGGGTGGCCGCCGCCGTCGAGGGTCTGGCCGAGCAGCGCGACCTGCTCGCCCTGCTGCTGGTCTGGGAGATCGGCAAGCCCTGGCGGCTGGCCTGCGCGGACGTGGACCGGGCGCTCGACGGGGTGCGCTGGTACCTGGAGCAGATCGACCGTCAGCTGGCCGGCCGCACCCCGCTGCCCGGACCGGTCTCCAACATCGCCA
Organism: Kitasatospora sp. P5_F3; assembly: GCF_054049135.1. Classification (NCBI taxonomy): domain Bacteria; kingdom Bacillati; phylum Actinomycetota; class Actinomycetes; order Kitasatosporales; family Streptomycetaceae; genus Kitasatospora; species Kitasatospora sp. P5_F3. The sequence goes on from NZ_JBFUMY010000030.1 coordinate 76,940, forward strand.
GCTGGAACTACCCGATGAGCGTGCAGGTGCACGCCGAGCTGGTGCAGCTGCTGGCGGGCAACGCGGTGGTCGCCAAAACCCCCTCCCAGGGTGGTTTCCACTGCCTCACCCTCGCGCACGCGGTGATGCACCGGGCCGGACTGCCGGTCACCCTGCTCTCCGGCATGGGCGGGCAGATCGGCGACGCGCTGATCCGCTCGGCCGGCCTGGGCGCGCTGGCCTTCGTCGGCGGCCGGGCCAACGGCCGCAAGGCTGCCACCACGCTGGCCGACCTGAACCGCCGTCACTTCCTGGAGCAGGAGGGCCTGAACGCCTGGGGCATCTGGGACTACAGCGACTGGCCGGCGCTCGGCGCGCACCTGAAGAAGGGCTTCGAGTACGCCAAGCAGCGCTGCACCGCGTACCCGCGCTACGTGGTGCAGCGCTCGCTGTTCCCGGCCTTCCTGGAGACCTACCTCGGCGTGCTGGACGAGCTGCGGTTCGGCCACCCGCTGGCCGTCGCCGACCCGGCCGACCCGCTGCCCGACCTCGACTTCGGCCCGGTCATCCACGCCGCCAAGGCGGCCGAGCTGCGCGGCCACTTCGACGCCGCGGTGGCGGCCAGGGCGGTCCCGCTGCGCCGGGGCAGCCKGGCCGACGGCCTGTTCCTGCCCGGCCAGTCGCTGGACGCCTACCTCGCCCCGGCGGCCGTGCTCGACCCGCCGGCCAGCTGGGCGCTGCACCACTCCGAGCCGTTCGGCCCGCTGGACTCGATCGTGCTGGTCGACACCGAGGCCGAGCTGCTGGCCGCGATGAACGCGGGCAACGGCTCGCTGGTCGCCTCGCTGGCCACCGACGACCCCGCCTTCGCCGACCGGGTCGGGCCCGATCTGCTGGCCTTCAAGGTCGGCATCAACAAGCCGCGCAGCCGGGGCGACCGGGACGAGGTGTTCGGCGGGCTCGGCGCGTCCTGGAAGGGTGCCTTCGTCGGCGGTGACCTGCTGGTCCAGGCCGTGACCTACGGGGCGGATGGGGCGGACGAGAAGCTGTACGGCAACTTCCCGTCGTACTCGCTCTACCCGCCGCGCTAATCACTGGAGGGGCCGCCGGGGGTGAGGCAGGATCGGTCACATGACCGAACCTGAGCTCACCACACGCGAGCGACGCTTCCACGCTTTCCACCGCTGCGGCCGACTGCTCTCGGGCACTCGGCCGCAGTCGGTCCGTGACCGGCTGGCCACCCTGACCGCCGACGCGGACCTCTCCGGGTACGACCTGGACCGGTCGCAGGACCTCTACGGGGACGGTGTGATCCGGGCCCTGGAGGAGCAGGTGGCCGATCTGCTCGGCAAGCCGGACGCCGCCTTCTTCCCCACCGGCACGATGGCCCAGCAGGTCGCCCTCAGATACTGGGCCGACCGCAGCGGCAACCGCACGGTGGCGATGCACCCGCTGTCGCACCCCGAGCTGTGGGAGCACCGGGCGTACCAGCGCCTCGGCGGGCTGACCTCGGTCTGGCCGACCGAGGAGCCCCGGGTGCCCACGCCGGACGAACTGCGGGACTGCGAGGAGAAGTTCGGCACCCTGATGCTCGAACTCCCGCTCCGGGACGCCGGGTTCATCCTGCCCAGCTGGGACGAGCTGGTCGCGGCGGTCGGTGCGGTGGAGGGGGTGCACGTCCACCTGGACGGGGCCAGGATCTGGGAGTCGGTCTACCACCTGGGCAAGTCGCTGCCGGAGATCGCCGCCCTCGGCGACTCGATCTACGTCTCGTTCTACAAGACCCTGGAGGGCATCAGCGGGGCCGCCCTGGCCGGCTCGGCCGACTTCGTCCGGGAGGCCAAGGTCTGGCGGCACCGGTACGGCGGCTCGCTCTACCAGCAGTGGCCGGTCGCGCTCAGCGCGCTGGCCGGCCTGGAGCGCACGCTGCCCAAGCTGGAGTCGTACGTCGCGCAGGCCAAGGTGGTCGCCGACACGCTGCGGAAGATCCCCGGCGCCCGGTTGGTCCCCGAGGTGCCGCACACCCACCAGTTCCAGCTCTGGCTCCCGTACGGCGCCGGGGAGTTGACCGAGGCCACGCTCCGGCTGGCCGAGGAGCAGGGCGTCGGCCTGTTCGGTTGGTGGGACGAACCGGGGCCGGTGCCCGGCCACTCGGTGACCGAGATGACGATCGCGTCCGCCGCCCTGGAGTGGACGCCGGAGGAGATCGAGGAGGCGGTGGCGGCCTTCCTGGAGCTGCTGCGCTGACCTGAGCGCGCGGCCTAGGCTCCGGTGAACCGACATCTCTTCAGGAGGCGCTGTGGACACCGGAATTGAGCTGGCCGACGCGATCGAGGTGGTCCGCGAGCAGCTGGCGGAGGCCGTGGCGCGGGGCGAGGGTGAGGCGATCCGGTTCGGGGTCGACTCGGTGGTGGTGGAGTTCGGCGTGGAGCTCAAGCTGGACGCCAAGGTCAAGGGCGGCGTGAAGGCCTGGGTCTTCACCGCCGACGCCGAGACGGGCATCGCCCGCCAACGCACCCACCGGATCACCGTCACGCTCACCCCGAAGGGCCCTGGCGGCTCCCTGGACGTCGGTAACGACGACCTCGGCAGCCGGGCCGGGTTCTGACCGTGCCGGGCCGGGTGGCGGCCGTCCGCGGCCTCACACAGGGCACTGGCTACCTGCTCGGCAGGCGGCTGGTGCTGACGGCGGATCACGTGGTGCGGGACTGTCCGGCCGAGGCGGCCGTGCCGGGCGGAGCGGGCTGGGTCGGCTGCCAGGTGCTCTGGCGGAACCAGGAGCTGGACGCGACCCTGCTGCTCGCCGAATCCGACCTGGTCCACGGCGAGTTGGAGCCGGTCCGGTGGGGGCGGGTGGACCGGCGCGAGCCGGTGGCCGGCTGCCACGTGACCGGCTTCCCGGCCGCCGAACGGGACGACCGGGGACAGTTGGAGAGCACCCAGGTGCTCGGCTCGCTGCTGCCGGACGCCGGGTTGCTCAAGGGGAGCCAGGTGTTCGTCGCCCAGCAGGTCCCGCCGGTGGCCACCGTGGGTTCCCCATGGGCCGGGATGTCCGGCGCCGTGGTGCTGTCCCGGGGCCGGCTGCTCGCGCTGGTGCTCCGTGACCACAACCCCGCCGCCTGGGGCAGCACGCAGCTGGACGTGCTGCCGGTCGCCGCGCTGCTGGCCGCACCCGGGTTCGCCTTCAACCTGACCGACCAACTCGGCGGCCAGCCGAAGCTGGAGGGCATCTCGGCCCAGGAGATCGCCGATGCCGACTTCGAACGCGAGTACGCCGAGTCGATCCAGGCGGACTACGGCCGGATCCGGATCTTCGGCCTGAGCAAGGCCCACGGCCAGGGCCGCCGGGGCTGGGGCCTGGACGCGGGGTACCTGACCCTGCAGGCCACGGAGCTGTCCGAGCGCGCGAAGCGCCGTCCGACCGGACCACCCGAGCACGACGCCCGGTACGTCCGTCCCGGGCCGCAGCAGGTGCCGGAGATGCTGCGCGGCAAGCGACGGGTCCTGCTGCGCGGGCAGGCCGGATCCGGCAAGACCACCCTGGTCCAGTGGCTGGCCACCGGGGCGGTTGCGGGCACCCTGGGCGAGGAACTGGCCGAGCTCAATCACCGGGTACCGCTGGTCCTGCAGCTGCGCAAGCTGGCTCGGCAGGGCAACTTCACCCCCCGACCGGACGAGCTGCTCGCACTGGACGGGCGGTTGTGCGCCGACCAGCAGCCGAGCGGTTGGGCGCACCGGGTGCTGGACAGCGGCCGGGCGATGCTGTTGGTGGACGGTCTGGACGAGGTGCCGGAGTCACAGCGCCAGGAGACCCTGGGCTGGTTGGAGCGACTGCTCGACCGCTACCCGAAGGTCTGGACGCTGGCGACGGTCCGCCCCTCGGCGGTCGAGCCCGACTGGCTGGCCCATCTGGACTTCGAGGAGCTGGCACTCAGCCCGATGGGGGAGGAGCACCGGCGTCACTTCATCGGACGCTGGCACGGGGCGATCCTCGCCGAGCTCACCTCGGTCGCCCACTCGCCGCAGGAACGAGCCCGCTGGCAGCAGGAGTTGGCCGACCTCGAGCGCGGGCTGCTGCGCACCTTGGAGCAGTCGGACGACCTGGCGCAGATCACCGACAGTCCGCTGCTGTGCGCGATGGTCTGCGCGCTCAACCGGGATTCCGACGGCGCGCTGCCGAGCCACCGGATGGAGATCTACCGGGATGCGCTGTCGATGCTGCTGGTCAAGCGAGACGACGCCAAACAGGTCGGCGTAGCCGAGAAGTTGAAACCCTCGGAGTCGGAGCAGCTGGCCCTGCTGCGGCGGATCGCCCACTGGCTGGTGCGCAACAACCAGGTCGAGGGCGAGCGTGCCACCGCGATCAAGCAGATCGGTGCCGCGCTGACCAGCCTCCCGGCACTGGCCCGGCAGGGTGATGCCGAGCAGGTGTACACCCACCTGCTGAACCGCAGCGGCCTGCTGGCCGAGACCAGCACCGACACCTTCCAGTTCATCCACCGCACCTTCCAGGACTACCTGGCGGCCCTGGAGTTTCGGGAACAGGGCGACTTCGGCCTGCTCACGGCGATGGCGAACGAGGAAGCCTGGCAGGACGTGCTCCGGATGACGGTGGGTCACTCCGGTGCGCGGGATCGGGCGGAGCTGCTGCGCAGGCTGATCGAGGCAGGTGACCGAGCCGGTGGAAGGGACAGGCTGGGGCTCCATCTGGCAGCTGGGGCTTGCCTGCCCTATGCCCAGGAACTCGGCGCCGAGACCCGCGCGGCTGTGTTGGACCGTTTGCACGGCCACCTGGTCCGCGATCCGAGCCTGCTGGAACTCGGGGGATGGGTGTTGGTCGGTGAAGACCTGGTCGAGGTGTTGCGGGCGATGCTGGCTGAAGGAGTAGCCCTGGACGCGGTGGATGTGGCCCACACCGTCGGGCCGCTGGGGAGCCATGACGCCCTCGCCTTGCTGGGCGAACTGGCCACTGGCGGGAGCTGGAAGAGTGCCAATGCGGTCCTGGCCCAGTGGTCGAACTTCGAGGCTGCTGATTTCGCGAGCTCGGTGTTCGATCACATCGATTTGACAGTTCACGCACCGCCGGTCAGTACGTCCGCCCAGCTGGTGGTGGCTGCCGATCGGCGACTGACCCAGATCGCTGTGAAGGCGGAGGGAGTTGATCTCTCGCCGATCGCCCGGTGGCCAGAGCTGATATCGCTCCAAGTGAACGCTCAGGCCTACGACCTGAGCGTGATCACAGGCACCTCGATCCGCTCCCTGTCCTGCTACGACGTGGGGGAGTTCACCCCGGATACCTGGCGGGCCCTTGGTGAGATCATCCGTCTGGTCGTCGGAGCGGAGGTGCTGGCTTCTGCTCCTACCGGGCTGGTACTCCCGCAGGTGCGACGGCTGGCGCTGTTCGTAGGCGAGGAGCAGTCGATCGACGTCGAACTGTTCCCCGGCCTGAGCGAGCTGATGATCTATCCGGACGGCGAGCAGCTGGATCTCAGCGGAATCCGGCACCGAACCAACCTGTCCGTGGTGGTCCGGGCCGAGGAGAACCTGGAGATCCTGGGCCGCGAGCACTTCGAGCCGGACCGGCTCACCGTCAGATGAACGCACCTCGGCCCCGCCGGGACGAATCCCAGCGGGGCCGAAGTCACCTGTTTACCACGTCAGTTGAGCGGAGCTCACTTGCCGGGGCTGACCAGGACCAGGGTCTCGAGCTTGTTCCAGCTCTCGTAGAGGACCGAGATCGCGGTGTTGGTGTTGGGGACCTGGACGCTGCTGTACTGGTTCTCAGCGGACCAGTACTTGTTCTTCGCGTCGTTGAACGAGCTGACGCCCCGCGAGGACGGGATGGTGGTCAGCACGTCGGCCTTGGGGAGCTTCAGGCCGTCGGTGCGCTCGAACCCGAAGGTCGAGTCGTAGCCCTGGATGCGCGGGCGCATCGCGGTGCCGTCGGCCCACTTGAGGGTCTCGGGGTGCGAGTCGACCGGCAGGATCAGGCCCTGGCCCGGGTGGTTGGTGACGTTGTTGTCGCTCTGCGACTTGTCCCACAGCCAGATCAGCAGGCCGTTCTGGTTCGCGTAGTGCGTGACCCAGTCGGGCTTGGCGGCCGAACCGAAGGAGTACGGGCCGGTCTTGAGGGTCTCGTCGTACGAGATGTACTGACGGTTCTCGACCAGGTAGTGCTGCTCGTAGTCCTTCGAGAAGCTGCCGTTGATCCGCGAGAAGCCGACCGCGGTCCAGCCGTTGTCGCCGTTCTCCACCGTGTCGGTGAAGACCGGGGCACCGTTCGCGCTGACGACGATGTTGTCGAGCGCGAGGCCCTTGAGGTGCACGCCACCGTCGGTGGTGTAGTGGAACCGGACCTTGACGGCCTTGCCGGCGTAGGCGTCCAGCGAGTAGGACAGGTCGCCCCACTTGCCGGCCGAGTCACCGGTCAGACCGGCGTTGCCGGCCGGGTCGGCCGGGATGGCCGTTCCGTTGAACGTGCCGTTGACGGCAGTCCACTTGGTGCCACCGTCGGTCGAGACCTCGGCGTAGGCGTAGTCGTAGTCCTGCTCGATGTCGTACCAGGCCTTGGCCGACAGGCTGGCCGAGGTCTTGCCGGTCAGGTCGACATCACGGGCCACCGAGACGTTCAGGTCGTCGGCGCTGCCGCTCCACCACTCGCCGGCACCCTCGAACGGGGTGTTGATGACGGTGGTGACGGTCTTCTTCGGCAGGTCGACAACCAGCGCCTGCGGGCGCTTGCTGTTGTACTCCGCCGGGCCGAGCAGGTGCGCGGAGTACTTGCCCGCGGCACCCTTCTCGAACTTGAGCCAGCCGAGCTGCAGCTTGCTCCAGACGTCCAGGTCGGCCGGCTTGTCACCGATGGCGTTCTTGCCGGTGCCGAGCCAGGAACCCGAGGACATCAGCGACCAGAAGCCGACCGAGTTGTCGATCCCGCTGCCCGAGGTGTCGTACAGGTCCGGCAGACCGAGGTCGTGGCCGTACTCGTGCGCGAACACACCGAGGCCACCGTTCTCGGCCTGCATGGTGTAGTCACCGGCCCAGATGCCGGTGCCGCCGACCGGGGTGCCACCCAGCTTGTTGTAGTCCGGGCCGGTCTGGCCCTGCTGGGTGCCGTAGGCGTAGGAGCGGTGGGCCCAGAGCGCGTCGGTGCCCTGGACGCCGCCACCGGCGGACTGGTCCTCACCGGCGTGCACGATCTGGAAGTGGTCGATGTAACCGTCGGGCTCGTTGAAGTTGCCGTCGTGGTCGTAGTCGTACCGGTCCCACTGGTCGTACTGGGCGATCTGCGCCTTGATCTGCTCGTCCGTCTGGCCCTTGGCCTTCTGGTCGGCGACCCAGGCGTTGATGCCGTCGCGGATCAGGTCCTGCGCGTTGTTGCAGACGTGCTGACCGCAGTAGTCCGAGCCGTAACGGGCCTCGTTCCACGGCACCTTGACCCAGTCGGTGACCTGGCCGTCGACCGAGTAACGGCCGGAGGACTGACGCTCGTAGTAGGTCTTGAGCGAGTCCTTGGTGGTGCTGAAGTACATGTCCTGGTAGTGCTCGCGGTTGTAATCCGCGCGCCAGTCCGTGGAGTTGTCCTTCGTGCGGTCCGGCTCCGCGATCATGTTGCGCTGCGGGCCGGGCTGGCCACCGTACTTGACGTTGCCGTTGGGCAGCTTGGTGGTGTTGTCCACCTGGTCGCTGAACTCGACCAGGACGGTGAAAATCTTGTCGGTGCGCTCGCGGGCGAGCTCGACGAACTTGTCGCGGCCCAGCTTGACGCTGGTGCTGCCGCCGTGGGTCTCGACCTTGGCGGTGCCGTTCACCAGCTGCTCGACGGCGGCCTTCTGCTCGGCCTCCATCTTGGCGGTGAGCGGACCGGCAAGGTTGTGGTCCACGTGTGCAGTCTGCACAGCGTCGGCCGGGTCATTCGCGACCGTGACCGGCGCGGCGGTAGCCGTAGCCGGCAGCATTCCCGCGCCGAGCGCGGCGATTACCGCCACGGCTGCGGTCGCCGCAGCGGCCTTCTTGGATATCTTCAACGTGGTGACGTCCTCCCCATACCGGCCGAGCTCATGGCCCCGCCGGTGAACCAATGAAAGACAGGTGGACGACATTTGATCCAAGGGTGAGCAAAAAAGAAAGACCTTGACCATGACATGGCCACGGCGCTATGCTCCGCCGCTTCTATCACCTGATCATCTGTCAAATGCCGGAGCAGAACCGCCCGCTGGGCGCATCCATCGCATCCGAACCGTCCTGGCTATCCGTCGAACGGCGGGGAGTACCGTGCGGTTCATCACAAGAATTGTGACCTGGGGATGAACGGGGCGGGCATGGCAAAAGGGCCCCTGCCCTGGCGCTATGGCCAGTGCAGGGGCCCTTTCGGGGCCGGTGCTGTTACTTGGTCAGATCAGGACCGGCCGAGGCGACCGCCGCGGGAGAGTCCGCCACCGGCGACTTCTCCTCGCCGCGGAAGGTGAACTTGGCTTCCTTGCCCTCACCCTCGACCCCGACGACCACGATGTGGCCGGCCCGCAGCTCGCCGAAGAGGATCTTCTCGGACAGGTGGTCCTCGATCTCGCGCTGGATGGTGCGCCGCAGCGGACGCGCACCCAGCAGCGGGTCGTAACCACGCTTGGCCAGCAGCTTCTTGGCCTCGACGCTGAGCTCCAGGCCCATGTCGCGGTCCTTGAGCCGGCCGTCCACCTTGTCGATCATCAGGTCGACGATCTGGATGATGTCGTCCTCGGACAGCTGGTGGAAGACCACGATGTCGTCGACACGGTTCAGGAACTCGGGGCGGAAGTGCTGCTTGAGCTCCTCGCTGACCTTCGCCTTCATCCGCTCGTACCCGGTGGCGGCGTCACCCGTGGCCGCGAAGCCGAGGTTGAAGCCCTTGGAGATGTCCCGGGTGCCGAGGTTGGTGGTCATGATGATGACGGTGTTCTTGAAGTCGACAACTCGACCCTGGGAGTCGGTCAGACGACCGTCCTCCAGGATCTGCAGCAGCGAGTTGAAGATGTCCGGGTGGGCCTTCTCGACCTCGTCGAAGAGAACCACCGAGAACGGCTTGCGGCGCACCTTCTCGGTGAGCTGGCCGCCCTCCTCGTACCCGACATAGCCGGGAGGCGAGCCGAACAGCCGCGAGACGGTGTGCTTCTCGCTGAACTCCGACATGTCGAGGGAGATCAGCGCGTCCTCGTCGCCGAACAGGAACTGCGCCAGCGTCTTGGAGAGCTCGGTCTTACCGACACCGGACGGACCGGCGAAGATGAACGAACCGCCGGGACGCTTCGGGTCCTTGAGGCCCGCACGCGTACGCCGGATGGCCTTCGAGAGCGCCTTGATGGCGTCCGTCTGGCCGATGACGCGCTTGTGCAGCTCGTCCTCCATGCGCAGCAGCCGCGAGGACTCCTCCTCGGTGAGCTTGAAGACCGGGATGCCGGTGGCGGTGGCCAGGACCTCCGCGATCAGCTCCTCGTCCACCTCGGCGACGACGTCCATGTCGCCGGCCTTCCACTCCTTCTCCCGCTTCGCCTTCGCGGTGAGGAGCTGCTTCTCGTCGTCGCGCAGCGAGGCGGCCTTCTCGAAGTCCTGCGCATCGATCGCGCTCTCCTTCTCCCGGCGCACGTCGGCGATCTTCTCGTCGAACTCGCGCAGGTCCGGCGGCGCGGTCATCCGGCGGATCCGCATCCGGGAACCGGCCTCGTCGATCAGGTCGATCGCCTTGTCCGGCAGGAAGCGGTCCGAGATGTACCGGTCGGCCAGGGTGGCGGCGGCGACCAGCGCGGCATCGGTGATGGACACCCGGTGGTGCGCCTCGTAGCGGTCCCGCAGACCCTTGAGGATCTCGATGGTGTGCGGCAGCGACGGCTCCGCGACCTGGATCGGCTGGAACCGGCGCTCGAGCGCCGCGTCCTTCTCCAGGTGCTTGCGGTACTCGTCCAGCGTGGTGGCACCGATGGTCTGGAGCTCACCGCGGGCCAGCATCGGCTTGAGGATCGACGCCGCGTCGATCGCACCCTCGGCGGCGCCCGCGCCGACCAGGGTGTGCAGCTCGTCGATGAACAGGATGATGTCGCCGCGGGTGCGGATCTCCTTGAGCACCTTCTTCAGGCGCTCCTCGAAGTCACCGCGGTAGCGGGAGCCCGCGACCAGCGCGCCGAGGTCAAGCGTGTAGAGCTGCTTGTCCTTCAGCGTCTCCGGGACCTCGCCCTTGACGATCGCCTGGGCCAGGCCCTCGACCACGGCGGTCTTGCCGACGCCGGGCTCGCCGATCAGCACGGGGTTGTTCTTGGTGCGGCGGGACAGCACCTGCATGACCCGCTCGATCTCCTTCTCGCGCCCGATAACCGGGTCGAGCTTGGCCTCGCGGGCAGCCTGGGTGAGGTTGCGCCCGAACTGGTCCAGGACCAGCGAGGTGGAGGGGGTGCCCTCGGCGGGGCCGCCGGCCGTGGCCGACTCCTTGCCGGTGCCCTGGTAACCGGAGAGCAGCTGGATGACCTGCTGACGCACCCGGTTGAGGTCGGCACCCAGTTTCACCAGGACCTGGGCGGCGACGCCCTCGCCCTCGCGGATGAGGCCGAGCAGGATGTGCTCGGTGCCGATGTAGTTGTGGCCGAGCTGAAGGGCCTCGCGGAGCGACAGCTCCAGGACCTTCTTCGCCCGAGGTGTGAAGGGAATGTGGCCGGACGGGGCCTGCTGGCCCTGACCGATGATCTCTTCGACCTGCTGGCGGACGGCCTCAAGAGAGATCCCGAGGCTCTCCAGGGCCTTGGCGGCGACACCCTCGCCCTCGTGGATCAGGCCCAGGAGGATGTGCTCGGTGCCGATGTAGTTGTGGTTGAGCATCCGGGCTTCTTCCTGAGCCAGGACGACAACCCGCCGCGCGCGGTCGGTGAACCTCTCGAACATCGTTTATCGCTCCTCAGAGCGGTCGGGCAGTTCGGGGACTGTCCCCGCCCTGTCCTTCCGCATGCTAGTCCCGCTCAGCGGCGCGGCTCACGGATCAACTCCACCCTCGTGGAGCCTTTCATGCTGCGCGACCAGCCGACACCATTCCCAACCTGATGCTGGGAGACGGTGTTCCCACAGCAGGGCCTGATGCACCCGATACCGCTACGCCATCGGCGAACAACGCCCACCGAGGACTCGGACAGCTGGTCTCGCGATCTGCTCGGCCGGGGCCTTCGGCCCCACCCACCTGCATTCATACCCGGTATTCCGGCGAGTTTCGCGCAGTTTCCCCGGTGGCGGTGTTCGCCTGGCGAGAAGTCCACCGTGGCTGACGGTGGATCAGATCGGGCTCGCGGCCGTTCAGGTGGTGGCCGCGTGACCGCTCCGCCCCTCCAGCGTTGCACAGCCCATGACGGTTCCGTCGGTCCTGACCGGGCTCTGCCCCGTCCCGCTCGCCGCACTGCTGGACTCCGACCGGGTCGAGGTGCGCCGGCCGGTCGGGCTGGCGTCGCTCGCCCGGCTGGACCGCCTCGGGCGGCCGTCGGGGCCGGTGGTGGCCCGGGGTGACCGGGTCGCCTTCCTGCTGGCACCGGACACCGCGGAGGCGGTGCCGGAGCTGCTGCACTGGCTGGGCTGGGGAGCCGAGTTGCGGCTCGGCCTCACCGCCCGGGCGGCCGAGCCGGCCAGGGTGCCACGGCCGCGGGGCGCGGAGGAGGCTCCTCCACGCCCCGCGGCACACCCCGACGGCCGACCGGCGGTCTGGCTGCGCCCGGCCGGTCCGGCTGCCGGACTGGACCTGCGCTCGCCCGATCTGCTGCGACTGCTCGACTGCCTGGCCGATGCCTGCGCCCGGGACCTGATGGGGCTGGCACCGGCCTCCTGACCTCAGGTCAGGAGGGGTTCGCCAGCTCGTACGCCTCGCGCACGTTGCTCGGGACACGGCCGCGGTCGTTGACCTCGAAGCCGTTCTCCTTGGCCCACGCGCGGATCTTCGCGGTGTCCGGCGCACCCGCCGCCGGGCGGCCCGCGCCGCGAGCGGTGCCCCGACGCGCCCCGGCCAGTCGGCCGCTCTGCTTGCGGCCCTTGTCGACATACGGGGCCAGCAGCCCGCGCAGCTTGTCCGCGTTCGCGCTCTTCAGGTCGATCTCGTAGGCCACGCCGTCCAGGGCGAACGTCACGGTCTCGTCCGCCGAGCCGCCGTCGAGATCGTCTTCAAGAATGACCTGCACCCTCTGTGCCACGGGCTTCCCTTTCCGCTAAACGACCTATTGCCTAGAGAAAGGAAAGCGTCTTTTCCGTGAAAACACAAACCCCTGGGTGGTCCGAAGGTGTCGGCCGAGCTGTTCCGCAGGTCTTCAGAGCCGCAGCAGCATCCTTGAGTTGCCCAGCGTGTTGGGCTTCACCCGCTCCAGATCGAGGAACTCCGCGACTCCTTCGTCGTACGAACGTAGAAGCTCCTCATAGACATCCGTAGCGATCGCCGCCGGGTCTGACGTATCATCATCGGTTTCGCCGATCTCGACGAAACCGTGTTTCGCGAAGAAGGAGACCTCGAACGTCAGGCAGAAAATCCGACGGACACCCAGCCAGCGGGCGGTGTGCACCAGCTTCTCCAGCAGCAGATGGCCGACCCCCAGGCCCTTGCAGGACGGATCGACCGCCAGGGTGCGGACCTCGGCCAGGTCCTCCCACATCACGTGCAGTGCGCCGCAGGCGACCACCAGGCCGGTGTCGTCGCGCTCGGCGACCCAGAACTCCTGTACGGACTCGAACAGCGTCACGGTCGGCTTGTCGAGCAGAATGCCGTCCCGTGAGTAGCCGTCGATGAGCCGCCGCACTGCTCGCACGTCGCTGGTCCGCGCCCGGCGGATGGTGACCTCCATGGCGGGACGCTATCGTGCTCAGGCGCTTCCGGTCTCCCCGGTATCGACTTCGCTATCGGCAGGTGCCGGCGCGGTGACCCGGAGTGCGTCCCGGAGTGCCTCGCGCTGCTCGGGCGACATCAGCCCGAAGAAGTGAACCAGTGCCGCGGCCGGATTGTCACTGGTGGCCCAGGCGTCGTTCATGAGTGCCGCGGTGTATGCCTCGCGGGACGAGACCGGCTCATATACATAGGCGCGACCGACCTGCTCGCGCCGGAGCCAGCCCTTTCTGAAGAGCTTGTCGAGCACCGTCATGACGGTGGTGTACGCGATTTCGCGTTCCGACCGCAGATCCTGCAGAACCTCGCGAACCGTGACCGGGCGGTTCCACTGCCAGACCCTGGTCATGATGTCGTTCTCGAGTTCTCCGAGTTGGCGCACCATAGTCCGGCCAGGATAGGGAGTGATCCGGACAAAGTTTGCTGATTCGGCGCAAACCGGCGCGCCGTCACCCCCAAGGAGTGACGGCGCGTCAGCGGTGTTGCGTTATTCGGCGTTCCGGGCCGCCAGCAGATCGGCGGCGGCGTCCTCCTTGGCGCGCTGGGCGCCGCCCTGCGAGCGGATGATCGCCCGCACCAGGAAGCCGAAGCCGATCGCCATCACCAGCGGGGGAACGATCGCACTGACGTAGTCCACCAGGTCACTCCTCTTCAGAGTCGGAATCCGCCTCGGCCTTGGTGGCCTTGACGGTCGGCTTCACGATCGGGAAGAGCACCGTCTCGCGGATGTTCTTGCCGGTCAGCAGCATGATCAGGCGGTCCACCCCGAGACCGAGACCACCGGTCGGCGGCATCGCGTACTCGAGCGCGCGCAGGAAGTCCTCGTCCACCTGCATCGCCTCGACGTCGCCGCCGGCCGCCAGCAGCGACTGGGCGGTGAGGCGGGCCCGCTGCTCGACCGGGTCGACCAGCTCGGAGTAGGCGGTGCCGATCTCGGTGCCGAAGATGACCAGGTCCCACTTCTCGGCCACACCCGGGATCGAGCGGTGCTGACGGGTCAGCGGCGAGACCTCGGTCGGGTAGTCCTTGATGAAGGTCGGCTTGATCGCGTGGTGCTCGAGCAGCCGCTCGACCATCTCCAGCACGATCTGGCCGTGGCCCCACTCCTTCTCGTACGGGATGCCGGCCTTGTCGGCCAGCTCGCGCAGCTCGGCCACGCCGGTCTCCGGGGTCACCTCGGTGCCCAGGTGCCCGGAGATGCCGGGGTAGACGCTGACCTCGGCCCACGGCTCGGCCAGGTCGATCTCGTGCTCCGCGCCGTCCGGGCCGATGCCGCGCACCACGGTGGTGCCGAGCGCGTCCCGGGCCGCGTTCACGATGGTGGCCCGGATCAGCTCGGCCTGGGTGTCGTAGTCGCCGTACGCCTCGTACGACTCCAGCGAGGTGAACTCGGGGTTGTGGGTCGAGTCCGCGCCCTCGTTGCGGAAGTTGCGGTTGATCTCGAAGACCTTCTCGGCGCCGCCGACCACCAGGCGCTTGAGGTACAGCTCCGGGGCGATCCGCAGGAAGAGGTCGATGTCGTACGCGTTGATGTGGGTGGTGAACGGCCGGGCGTTGGCGCCGCCGTGCACCGGCTGCAGCATCGGGGTCTCCACCTCGATGTAGCCGCGCTCCTCGTAGGTGCGGCGGATCGAGCGGACCACCTTGCTGCGCAGGTAGAGGATCTCCCGGGCCTCCGGGTTCACGATCAGGTCCACGTAGCGCTGGCGGACCCGGGCCTCCGGGTCGGTCAGGCCCTTGTGCTTGTCCGGCAGCGGCCGCAGGCACTTGGCGGTCAGCTCCCAGCGGTCCACCAGCACGGACAGCTCACCGCGCTTGGAGGTGATCACCTCGCCCTCGACACCCACCTGGTCGCCGAGGTCGATGTCGGCCTTCCAGGCCGCCAGCCGCTCCGGGCCCAGCTTGTCCAGGGAGAACATCACCTGGAGGTCGCCCGAGCCGTCCCGCAGGGTGGCGAAGCAGAGCTTGCCGCCGGTCCTGGCCAGCACCACGCGCCCGGTCACACCGGCCCGCTCGCCGGTGGTGACGTCCGGCTCCAGGTCGGGGTGCTTGGCGCGCAGGTCGGCGATGGTGGTGGTGCGCGGGAAGCCGACCGGGTACGGGTCGACGCCGGCCGCCCGGAGCCGGTCCAGCTTCTCGCGCCGGACGCGCATCTGCTCGGGAAGGTCGTCGGTCGCGGGGATGCTGTTCTGATCGCTCACCCCACCAGGGTATCGACCGCAACGGGGGTGACCGCCACGGGATATCGCCGCGACACGGCGGCGGCCCCGGAGAGGTCGTCAGAACCTCTCCGGGGCGGGCCGGCGTTCGAGCCACCGCCGGTGGAGGCGAGCGGTCCGGTGGAGGTGCTCGGCGCGGCGGAGGACTTCTGCCCGACCGGGACGGCGGACGCGGACCGGGTGCCGGTCGGCTGGACGGCCGGCGGGGCCTTGGTGGGCGCCTTGGTCGGGGCCGTGGTGGCGGACTTGGTGGGCGTGGCGGTCGGCAGGTTGCCGCTCGCCTGCTCACCCAGCTGGATCGAGCCGAGGTCGTTGGCGGGGTTCTTGTCCCAGTACATCACCGCGGACGGGTGGCCCGGCTCGTAGGAGCTCTGGCTGTTCTGCAGGGAGAACGGGACGGTGGAGTTCACGGCCTCGGCGGTGAGCTCCAGGGTGAAGTCGAAGGTGTACTGGACGCCGTTGAGGGCCCAGGAGGTGTCGTAGCACCTGTAGTAGCCCTGGTCCTTGACGTACTCGCCGTTGACGTAGCCGCCCGGGTGGCACTTCTCCGGGACCGTGGTGGCCTTGACACCCTTGGGCAGCACGAGCTGGACACTGGGCATGGACTCGCCGCCACTGCGGTCGAAGACGCTGCCGGGGCCGCTGTTCAGCAGTCCGACGGTGAGCTTGCCGGTCCGGCCGGCGGCCGTCGGGGCCCACTGGGCGATGGCCGCGAAGTCCGCGCTGTTGTCCGCGTGGACCTCCAGCTCGGCGACGTTGTGGATGCGACCGCCGTAGTTCTCGTCGATGTTCGGACCGCCCACGGTGGCGACCGGCGCCTCGGGCTTGCCGACAAAGGTGAGCCGGGGGCCGGAGCCGGGCTTCAAGCCGTAGGTCTCCCGCATCCAGCGCGTGCTGGTCTCCAGGTTGGCGAGCATCTGGAAGTTCGCGTAGGTGTAGAGGGCGGTGGAGGAGACGCCGAACTGGATCGGGTCCAGCTTCACGGTCTCACCGGGCGCGACCGCGGTGTTGATGGTGCAGATCATCCCGGCCGAGTCGCCCCAGGGGTTCCCCTTGTCGACTCCGTACTCGCAGTTGCCGAACCGCTGCTTGAACTCCAGCCCGTCGGTGGCGTACATCGCGACGATGACCCGGTTGGCGGGCAGCGAGCCCTTGTTGGTGATCTCGAGCGGGGTGCTGACGGTGCTGCCGACCTTGACGTGCTGCTGGGCCGGAATCTCCTTCAGCTCCAGCTTCGGGCCGCCGACGAAGACCTCGACGTCCTGGACCGCCTCCTTGGCGTTGGAGCTGGTCGCCTTGATGTGAAGGACGCCCTTGGCGCCGATCTTGGCGTCCTTGGCCCCGGTCAGCGTCGCATTCTCCGTGAGGTTGATGCGGTCGTACTCCAGCGGCGTCCACTGCTTGCAGGTGTACACGGTGCCGGAGAGGGTGCACTGGCCGCTCAGGGTGAGCTCGGCGACGCCGGTCAGGTCGCGGGTGTCGTAGCTGACCACGACGTCCTTGGCCGCCTCCTTGCCCACGCGGCCGATGTAGAGGGAGAGGTTCCCGCCCGAGTGCGGATCCGGCTTGGCCGTCGGGTCGATCGACATCGCCGCCGGACCCTCCAGCATCAGGCTGAGGTCCGAGGCTGCCGAAGCCGGGAGGGCGGTTCCGGCCAGGGCGAGGATGAGGGCGGTGGCGATGCCGAACGGGCGCGCCAGGCGTATGAGTGGCACTGCTGTCCTTTGGTCACGGGGTCTTCACCTCGCACCCTAGGTTCTCCAAATGTCTGGACAGCGACATGATCTGACGGACGATTCGACCAAGGAGCATCAAGGCGGGGCATCCTGGGCGGGCGCTTTGTCAGATCGTTACGGGACGGCACGCTTGAGGGGAGGCCGAGGCGGCCTCCCCTGAGCGTCCGTCAGCCGGTGGCGAGTTCCAGGTCCTCCTGGGACGGGGCCGGGCTGCCGGGCTCGGCGTGCGTACGGCGGCCGAAGAGTTCGGCGGGGGTGGGCATCCGGCGGGGCGTCGGGCGGGCGTCGGCGGGGTGCTTCGGGGCCACGGCGGGGTCTGTCATCGGGAACCGTCCTCCAGCTGGATCGAAGGGGCCGCCGCTGGGGGGAGCGGCGGGGCTTGGTACGGCCGTCAGGTGCCGTTGGCCGGTGCTGAGGGCGAGGCGTTCGCGGACGTCGGCCTCGGCGATGGCGTGACAGCGGCCCGCCAGCCGGGACCTGCGGGAGCGTTCGCCGCTCCCGCAGGGCAGCCGGGTCAGGGCGCGGAGGGCGGTGAGGTCCTCGGCGTTCGGGAGGTAGCCGTCGGTGATGGCCTCCTCCAGGCGTTCCAGATAACCGGAGACGCTGCCGGGCAGTGCGGCGCGGTAGCGGGAGAGGTCGGCGAGCAGGAACGAGCGCAGTCGCCCGCCCTCCTGGACGGCCTCGTCCACCGCTTCGGCGAGGCGCAGGGCCTCCTGGACGTCCTCGGCCCACAGCTCGCCCGTAGGAGTCGGGTACGGCATGTGGACCGGGTACAGCGCTTGGGCGAGGGCACGGCGCAACACGCGGACTTCGTCGGCGCTGAAGGCCATGCCGCCGCGCGATCCGTGTGGCGTCGGCATGCCACGACAGTACGTGGCGTACGTCCGATTTATGGCGATTGGCGCCGCACTTCTCCCGATTGGCGTATCTGCGGGTGAAATGACGACTCGTCGGCGGCTGCCGGGCCGCAGGGCCGCCGCCTCCGGCCCGGAACGATCAATTCCGCTGCGCCGGAGGCGGGTTGGGGTCAGGCGGTGGCGGGCTTGTTGCGCTCGTAGACCAGCCGGAGGCCGATCAGGGTGAGCCACGGCTCGTGGACGTCGATGGCGCCGGCCTCGCCGAGGACCAGCGGGGCCAGGCCGCCGGTGGCGATCACCTGGACGTCGTCCGGGTCCTTGGCGAGCTCCTTGGCCATCCGCTCGACCAGCCCGTCGACCTGCCCGGCGAAGCCGTACAGGATGCCGGACTGCATGCCCTCGACGGTGTTCTTGCCGATCACGTTCCGGGGCCGGGCCAGCTCGATCTTGCGCAGCTGGGCACCCCGGACGCCGAGCGCCTCGACCGAGATCTCGATGCCCGGGGCGATCGCGCCGCCCACGTAGTCGCCGCGCTCGTTGATCGCGTCGAAGGTGGTCGCGGTGCCGAAGTCGACCACGATGCACGGGCCGCCGTAGAGGTGGTTGGCGGCCAGCGCGTTGACGATCCGGTCGGCGCCGACCTCCTTGGGGTTGTCCATCAGGACGTGCACCCCGGTCTTCACCCCCGGCTCCACGATCACCGCGGGCACGTCGCCGTAGTACCGGCGGGTCACCTCGCGGAGCTCGTGGAGCACGGCGGGTACGGAGGAGCAGATCGCCAGGCCCTCGATCCGGTCCTCGGCCGAGACGATCGGGTGAGAGCCCATCAGGCCCTGCATCAGCACCGCCAGTTCGTCGGCGGTGCGGCGCGGGTCGGTGGAGATCCGCCAGTGCTCCACGATCTCCTCGCCGTCGAACAGGCCGAGCGTGGTCTGGGTGTTGCCGACGTCGATGGTGAGGAGCACGGGGAGGGCCTTCTGCTAGGTGAGTCAGGAAGAGCGGAGATCCAGGCCGATGTCCAGGATCGGCGAGGAGTGGGTCAGGGCGCCGACGGCCAGGTAGTCCACCCCAGTCTGGGCGACCTCGTGCGCGGTGGCCAGGGTCAGCCCGCCCGAAGCCTCCAGCTTGGCCCGGCCGTTGACCAGTTCGACGGCCTGCTTGAGCTCGGCGACGGTGAAGTTGTCGAGCAGGATCAGGTCGGCGCCCGCCTCCAGCACCGGCGGGATCTGGTCGAGGCGGTCCACCTCGATCTCCACCGGTAGCTCCGGGTACGCGGCCCGGACGGCGTTGAACGCCTCGGCGACGCCGCCCGCCGCGATCACGTGGTTGTCCTTCACCAGCGCGGCGTCCGAGAGCGACATCCGGTGGTTGCTGCCGCCGCCCGCGCGGACCGCGAACTTCTCCAGCGAGCGCAGGCCCGGCGTGGTCTTCCGGGTGTCCCTGACCTGCGCCTTGGTGCCCTCCAGGGCATCCGCCCAGGCGCGGGTCGCGGTGGCGATGCCGGACAGCCGGCAGAGCAGGTTCAGCGCGCTGCGCTCGGCGGTGAGCAGGTCGCGGGTGCGGCTGCGGACCGAGAGCAGCACCTGGCCGGCCGCCACCCGGTCGCCGTCCTCGACGTGCCGCTCGACCTCGAACTCCTCCTCGCAGACCAGCGAGACCACGGCCTCGGCGATCCGCAGCCCGGCCACCACGCCGGCCTGACGGGCCGTGAAGTCCGCGGTGGCCACCGCGTCGGCGGGGACGGTCGCGACCGAGGTGACGTCCTCGCCGCCGGCCAGGTCCTCGGCCAGCGCGAGGGTCGCGATGTCCTCCACCTCGACCGGGTCCAGGCCGGCCGCCTCCAGCATCTCCGCGAGCGCCGGGTCCAGGCCGGTCTCGTACGCCTCGCCGTCGCCGCAACCGCAGCCGTCGCCGCAGCCGTCGACCTGGTCGGCGAGCGGGAGTTCCTCGTGGGTGTGGGACATCGAACTGCTCCTAGCTGAGAGTGAGTTGCAGAGTGCGGGTCAAAGGCGAACGTGCCTGACCATTTACCTGGGTGTGACGCCCCCGAGGCCGGCGTCGCCGTTCCCCGAGCCCCTGGAGAGTGCAACTGAGCCGTCTGCGGAAACAAGGATGTGCCGCTGCCAGTTGGCGTCGTCGCGGTCCGGGAAGTCCTCGCGCCAGTGGCAGCCGCGGGTCTCCTCGCGCTGGGCGGCGGCGGCCACCAGCGCGGTGGCGACCAGGTGGAGGTTGGTGGCCTCCCAGCTTTCGACGGCCGGGTCGGCGGACTTCTCGTCGGCGGCGAGCCGGGCCAGGCCGGTGGCGGTGGTGGCCATCGAGCCGGCCGAGCGGAGCACGCCCGCCCCGGTGGACATCAGGTGCTGGATGTCCGCACGGGCCTCGGGGGCGAGCAGCGGGACCGGCCGGGCGGCCCGGGCGCCGGCCACGTCCACCGAGCGCTCGGGGAGTTCGCCGGTGCGGTGACGGGCGGTCAGGTCGGCGGCGATCCGTTCGGCGAAGACCAGGCCTTCCAGGAGGGAGTTGGAGGCCAGCCGGTTGGCGCCGTGCACGCCGGTGCAGGCCACCTCGCCGCAGGCGTACAGGCCGGGCACGGTGGTGCGGCCGAGCAGGTCGGTGCGGATCCCGCCGGAGGCGTAGTGCGCGGCGGGGGCGACCGGGATCAGTTCGGTGACCGGGTCGATGCCGTGCGAGCGGCAGGAGGCCAGGATGGTGGGGAAGCGCTCGGCCCACATCGCGGCGCCGAAGTGCCGTCCGTCCAGGTACATGTGCTCGGTGCCGAGCTCCTGCATCCGGCGGGTGATCGCCTTGGCGACGATGTCCCGGGGGGCCAGCTCGGCCAGCTCGTGCTGCCCGACCATGAAGCGCACCCCGTCGGCGTCCACCAGGTGGGCGCCCTCGCCGCGGACCGCCTCGGAGACCAGCGGCTGCTGGCCCTCGGCCTCGGCCCCGAGCCAGAGCACGGTCGGGTGGAACTGGACGAACTCCAGGTCGGTCACCTCGGCCCCGGCACGCAGGGCGAGCGCCACGCCGTCGCCGGTGGAGACCGCCGGGTTGGTGGTGGCCGAGAAGATCTGGCCCATGCCGCCGGTGGCCAGCACCACGGCGCGGGCCCGGATCGCGCCGACACCGTCCCGCTGGCCCTCGCCCATCACGTGCAGGGTGAGCCCGGCGGCGTGGCCGTCGGCGTCGGTGAGCAGGTCCAACACCAGGGCGTGCTCGATGAGTTCGAGGCCGGGGTCGCTGCGGACGGCGGAGACCAGGGCTCGCGATATCTCCGCCCCGGTGGCGTCGCCGCCGGCGTGCGCGATCCGGCGGCGGTGGTGGCCGCCCTCCCGGGTGAGCAGGATCTCGCCCTCGGCGTCCAGGTCGAAGGCGGCGCCGGTGGCGATCAAGTGCCGTACGGCGTCCGGTCCTTCGGTGACCAGGGTGCGGACGGCCTCTTCGTCGCAGAGCCCGGCCCCGGCCACCAGGGTGTCGGCCAGGTGCTGTTCAGGGGTGTCGCCTTCGCCCAGGGCGGCGGCGATGCCGCCCKGGGCCCAGCGGGTCGAACCGTCGTCGAGCATCGCCTTGGTGACCACCATGGCCCGCAGGCCGGCCTTGCGGACGTTGAGGGCGACGGTGAGTCCGGCCACCCCGGAGCCGACCACGACCACGTCCGTGGTGCTGGTCCAGCCCGGTGCCGGGGCGGTGAGGCGGTGCGAGACGGTCATGTCCTGTTGCTCCTTAGCGCGCGGCCGACGGCGCCGCGTTGTGCCCGTCACCGTACGCCCGGTCCCCGCGCAGCAGCCCGCTGCCCTCGGGGGCGTCGGCGGCGTCGGTGCCGTAGCCGGTGATCCGGTTCTCGCCGTCCACGAAGACCACCCGGGGCACGTACCCCTTGGCCTCGGCGGTCTCCATCTGCCCGTAGGCGATCAGGATGACCAGGTCGCCGGGGTGGACCAGGCGGGCGGCGGCGCCGTTGATGCCGATCACGCCGGAGCCGCGCGGGCCGGCGATCGTGTACGTCTCCAACCGGGCGCCGTTGTTGATGTCGACTATGTGGACCAGCTCCCCGGGGAGCAGGTCGGCGGCGTCGAGCAGGTCCTCGTCCACCGTGACCGAGCCGACGTAGTGCAGGTCGGCCTGGGTCACGGTGGCCCGGTGGATCTTGGACTTGAGCATGGTGCGGAGCATTGGGTCACGCCTCCTGTGAGTGCATGCCTAGGGAACTGCTTACCGGTTACCTGTATTACCGAACGATGATGCGAACGTTGTCGATCAGGCGGGTCGGACCCACCTTCGCGGCGACGGCCAGCACCGCCTCACCCTGGAAGTCCTCGGCGGCTTCGGTGAAGTCGTCCGGGTCGATCAGGGCGAGGTAGTCAAGGGTGACACCCTCGGCGCCGTCCAGGACGGCCGAGGCGGCCGCGAGGACGGCCTTCGGGCCCTGCGCGGCCACGTCGCGGCCGGCCAGCAGCGCCTTGGAGAGGGCGAGTGCCTGCTCCCGCTCGGTCTCCGAGAGGAAGCGGTTGCGAGAGGAGAGCGCCAGGCCGTCGGCCTCGCGGACGGTCGGGACGCCGATCACCTCGACGTCGAAGTCCAGGTCGGCGACCATCCGCTGGATGACCGCGAGCTGCTGGGCGTCCTTCTCGCCGAAGAACGCGAAGTCCGGGTCGGTGATGTGCAGCAGCTTGGCCACCACGGTCAGCACCCCGTCGAAGTGGCCGGGGCGGGAGGCGCCCTCGAACCGCTCGCCCATCGGGCCGCCGGAGATCCGCACCTGCGGGGTCCCGTTCGGGTAGACCTCCTCGGGCAGCGGTGCGAACACCACGTCCGCGCCGTTCTCCTCGGCCAGCCGGACGTCGGCGGCCAGGGTGCGCGGGTAGCGGTCCAGGTCCTCGCCGGCGCCGAACTGAAGGGGGTTCACGAAGATCGTGACGGCCACCCGGCCGTCCTGGCCGACCTGCTTGCGGGCGGCCCGGATCAGCGCGGCGTGGCCCTCGTGCAGCGCGCCCATGGTCATCACCACCGCGTTGTCCACCGGCTGCTCGTCCGGCCAGAAGGCGGGCTCGAAGTCGGCAATCGTGTGGGTCAGCTCGGCCTTGTGCACCTTGGGTGCCTTGCTCGGCTGCTGCTTGCCACGGGCCATCAGATGTTCTCCTCGTTGAGTACGTCCAGCAGCGCAGCCGCCGACTCTTCGTCGAGCGATCCGGAGCGGACCGCCCGCTGCGCCGTGGCGCGGGCCATCGCGCGGTACGCCTGCCCGATGTCCGGGGATACCGTACCGAGCTGGTGCAGGTGGCGCCGGAGCGTCCCGGCGTCGCCCCGGGCGACCGGTCCGGTGAGGGCCGCGTCGCCGGAGCGCAGGCTGTTGTCCAGGGCCGCGCCGAGCAGCGGGCCGAGCAGGCGGCCCGGCTCGGCCACACCCGCGGTCCGGAGCAGTTCGGTGGCCTGGGCGACCAGGGTGACCAGGTGGTTCGCGCCGTGCGCGAGGGCCGTGTGGTAGAGCGGCCGCACCTCCTCGGGCACCCATTCGGGCTCGCCGCCCATCTCCACCACCAGGGCCTCGGCGACCGGCCGCAGCTCCTGAGGGGCCGTCACCCCGAAGGGACAGCCGGCCAGTCGGGCCAGGTCGACGGAGCTGCCGGTGAAGGTCATCGCCGGGTGCAGCGCCAGTGGCAGTGCCCCGGCCCTGGTCGCGGGCTCCAGCACCGCCACGCCGTGCGCCCCCGAGGTGTGCACGATGATCTGCCCCGGCCGGACCGCACCGGTGCTCGCAAGCCCGGTCACCAGGTCGGCCAGCGCGTCGTCCGGGACGGTGAGCAGCACCAGGTCGGCCGCCGCCAGCACCTGCGGCGGGCTGACCAGCCGCACCCCGGGCAGCAGCGCCTCGGCCCGTCGCCGGGAGGTCGCCGACACCCCGGACGCGGCCACCACCCGGTGCCCGGCCAGCTGCAGCGCGGCCCCCAGCGCAGGGCCGACCCGGCCCGTGCCGACCACGCCGACCGCCAGCCGCGCGGGCCGGTTGCCGGGGTCGGCGGGATCACCGAACGGATCGGCCAGTGCCCCGAACTCGGCCTCGTCGAAGGTGCTCACGGCTCGCCGTCGTCCTCACTTCCGTTCCAGTCCTCTGCAGGTACCGGACGTACCGCGCCATTCTACGGCCGCAGGGTGCGGCGGCTACTCCCCGGCGCCCGCGCGGACCAGGCCGGCCTCGTAGGCGAGGACCACGGCCTGGACCCGGTCGCGGAGGTTGAGCTTGGCGAGGATCCGGCCGACGTGGGTTTTGACGGTGGCTTCGGACAGGGTGAGCTTGCTGGCGATCTCGCCGTTCGAGAGGCCCTGGGCGACCAGCAGGAAGACCTCGCGTTCGCGTTC
This sequence comes from Kitasatospora sp. P5_F3, assembly GCF_054049135.1. NCBI lineage: Bacteria > Bacillati > Actinomycetota > Actinomycetes > Kitasatosporales > Streptomycetaceae > Kitasatospora > Kitasatospora sp. P5_F3. Next base: position 100,953 of record NZ_JBFUMY010000030.1, read on the forward strand.
GGTGAGCGGGGCCAGCACGGGGGAGCCGGGGGTGGAGCGGGGGACCGGGAGGACCTCGGCGAAGCGGTCGATCATCCGGCGGGTGGTGGTGGGGGCGACCACGGCGTCGCCGGCGTGCACGGAGCGGATCGCGGCGACCAGCTCGACCGGCGGGACGTCCTTGAGCAGGAAGCCGCTGGCGCCCGCCTTGAGGGCGGCGAAGGCGTACTCGTCCAGGTCGAAGGTGGTCAGGATGAGCACGTGCGGGGCGTCCGGGCGCGGGGCGCCGTCCTCGGTCAGGCAGATCCGGCGGGTGGCCTGGACGCCGTCGAGCCGGGGCATCCGGACGTCCATCAGGATCACGTCGACCTCGGTGTGCTCCAGCACCTGGAGGGCCTGCTGGCCGTCCCCGGCCTCGGCGGCGATCTCGATGTCGCCCTGGGACTGGAGGATCATCCGGAAGCCGGTGCGGAGCAGCTCCTGGTCGTCGACGAGCATCACCCTGATGGTCACGGAGCAGTCCTTACTTGATGGTCTTGAGGGGAAGTACCGCGCGGATCCGGAAGCCCCCGCCGGGCCGGGGCCCGATGTCGAGGCTCCCGCTGACCATGCCGACCCGCTCCCGCATGCCGATCAGACCATGCCCGGGGCCGTCGTCACCACTGACCGTCAGCTGGTCGTCGGTGGAGCCCCGGCCGTCGTCCTCGATCAGCACCTCCAGCTCGCGGTCGCGGAAGTCCACCGCGACCCGGGCCCGGACGTCCGGGCCGCCGTGCTTGCGGACGTTGGTGAGCGCCTCCTGGACGATCCGGTACACCGTCAGTTCGACGCCGCGGGGCAGCTCCTGGGGCTCCCCTGCGCTGTCGAAGTCGACCGGCAGGCCGGCCGTACGGACCTGGTCGAGCAGCTCGGGCAGCTCGGCCACCCCGGGCTGCGGGACGTACTCCTCGGTGGTGTCGGTGGTGCGCAGCACGCCGAGCAGCCGGCGCATCTCGACCAGCGCCTGACGGCCCGTCGAGGCGATGGTGGAGAGCGCCTCCTTGGCCTGCTGCGGGGAGTTGTCCAGCACGTAGGCGGCGCCGTCGGCCTGAACGATCATCACCGAGACGTTGTGCGCCACCACGTCGTGCAGCTCGCGGGCGATCCGGGCCCGCTCCGCCGCGACCGCGATCTTGGCCTGGGCACCGCGCTCGCGCTCCAGCCGGGCGGCCCGGTCCTCCAGCTCGGTCAGGTACGCCCGGCGGACCCGGGTGAGCCGGCCCCAGGCCCAGCAGAGCACGAAGGGGGTGGACATCAGCACGGCGAAGAAGGCCGCCTGCGGGGCACCGGTGATCGAGCTGGAGTTCCGGTCGAAGAACCGCGCCACCGTCAGCGGCCCGGCCGCCAGGCCGGCCCCGAGGGCCAGCCGGGACGTCCACACCGACCCGTAGGCCGCGCCGGTGTACGCGAACACCAGGTAGGCGATGCTCTCCGCGCCCGGGTCGACGCCGACCGCCACCTGGCCGAGGCCGAGGACCACCGCGGCGACCGTGGTCGCGTTCGGGTGCCTCCGCCGGAAGATCATCATCCCGGCGACCAGACCGCCCAGCACGTAGGCGGCGTCCTCCTGCCAGCCGGTCTGGTTGCCGGTGGTGAGCAGGGCGAAACAGGCAAGCAGCAGCGCCCAGGCGGAGTCGACCACCATGGGGTGACGGCGGAACCAGGCGTTGAGTCGGTGCACAGCTCAAGCCTAGGCACCTCGGAGCAGTGGAAAGGTCCGCCGGGAGAGCGATCCGTCCTACTCCGCAGGGTGGAGAGCCGACGTGACGCCGGTAACGTCCGGGGCATGAGTTGGATGCGGTGGCGGACCGCCATGGAGCAGGCGCTGTACGGGGCGGACGGCGGGTTCTACCGCAGGCCGGAGGGCCCGGCGGGGCATTTCAGGACCTCGGTGCACGCCTCGCCGAGGTACGCCGGAGCGGTCACCCGCCTCCTGACGGAGGTGGATGCCGCGCTCGGCCACCCCGAGGAGCTGGCCCTGGTGGACGTCGGGGCCGGCCGGGGCGAGCTGCTGGCCGGTGTGCTGGCGGCGGTCGGCCCCGAGCTGGCCGGGCGGCTGCGCCCGTACGCGGTGGAGCTGGCCGACCGGCCGGCCGGGCTGCCGGAGTCGGTGGTGTGGACGGACCGGCTGCCTGACGGGGTGTCGGGTCTGCTGTTCGCCAACGAGTGGCTGGACAACGTGCCGCTGGACAGCGCGGAGCGGGACGAACAGGGCCTGCGGTACGTGGAGGTGGCGCCGGACGGGACCGAACGGCTCGGCGACGCGGTCGACCGGGCGGATGCCGACTGGGCCGCGCGGTGGTGGCCCGAGGGGCCTCGGGTGGAGCTGGGCGGCCCCCGGGACGCGGCCTGGGCGGCGGCGGTCGGGGCGCTGGAGCGCGGGCTCGCGGTGGCGGTGGACTACGCCCACACCCGGGCCGACCGGCCGCTGTTCGAGACCCTGACGGGGTTTCGGGAGGGACGGGAGGTCCGCCCGGTTCCTGACGGTTCGTGTGATCTCACCGCGCACGTGGCGCTGGACGCGGTGGCCGCCCCCGGCGTCCACAGCCTGTGGACAACCCAGTGCGAGGCGCTCCGGGCGCTCGGGGTGGACGGCGCACGGCCGCCGCTTGCGCTCGCCTCCAGCGACCCGGTGGCGTACCTGCGCGCGCTCGGCGGTGCAGGTGAGGGGGCGGAGCTGACCGACCCCGCCGGGCTCGGCGGTTTCGGCTGGCTGGCCCAGGCTGTCCGGATGCCGGTACCGGAGAGCCTGGCGGGGCTGTCGGGATGGCAGACTCTCACCCCATGAGGGAGACCACGGTCGGCGTCGGCGCGGGTGCGGAGAATCTTGTCGGGGAGCTGGGCACCAGTGACATGGTGCTCAACATCGGCCCGCAGCACCCTTCCACGCACGGTGTGCTGCGGCTGAAGCTGGTGCTGGACGGCGAGCGGATCGTGGCGGCCGAGCCGGTGATCGGCTATATGCACCGGGGCGCCGAGAAGCTCTTCGAGGCCCGCGACTACCGCCAGATCATCATGCTGGCCAACCGGCACGACTGGCTGTCCGCCTTCTCCAACGAGCTGGGCGTGGTGCTCGCGGTCGAGCGGATGCTCGGCATGGAGGTGCCCGAGCGGGCGGTCTGGATCCGCACCATGCTGGCCGAGTTGAACCGGGTGCTCAACCACCTGATGTTCCTCGGCTCGTACCCGCTGGAGCTCGGCGGGATCACCCCGGTCTTCCACGCCTTCCACGGCCGCGAGGAGCTCCAGCACGTGCTGGAGGAGGCCAGCGGCGGCCGGATGCACTACATGTTCAACCGGGTCGGCGGCCTGAAGGAGGACCTGCCGGCCGGCTGGCTGGGCCGGGTCAGGGCGGCGGTCGCCTCGGTCCGCTCGCAGCTGCCGGTCTTCGAGGACCTGGTGCTCGGCAACGAGATCTTCCGGGCCAGGACCGCCGACGTCGGGGTGCTCTCCGCCGAGCACGTGAAGGCGTACGGCGCGAGCGGCCCGATCGCCCGGGCCAGCGGCGTCGACTTCGACCTCCGCCGGGACGAGCCCTACCTGGCGTACGGCGAGCTGCAGGACGTGCTCCGGGTGGTCACCCGGCAGGAGGGCGACTGCCTGGCCCGGTTCGAGTGCCTGCTCGAACAGGCCGTCAACTCGCTCGAGCTGGCCGACGCCTGCCTCGACCGGCTGGCCGAGCTGCCGCCCGGGCCGGTCAACCTGCGGCTGCCCAAGGTGCTCAAGGCCCCCGAGGGCGCCACCTACGCCTGGACCGAGAACCCCCTCGGCATCAACGGCTACTACCTGGTCTCGCGCGGCGACAAGACCCCGTGGCGGCTCAAGCTGCGCTCGGCGTCCTACAACAACATCCAGGCGCTGACCGAGCTGCTGCCCGGGACGCTGGTCGCGGACATGGTGGCGATCCTGGGCTCGATGTTCTTCGTGGTCGGCGACATCGACAAGTAGCTCAGCTGGGGTCGGCCGGGTGCGGGGCCACCGTGATGCCGCCCTTGATCCGCTGCTCGCAGAGCTCGGCGAGCACCGCGTAGCCCTCGGGGCCCATCAGCTCGGTGAGTTCGGGGCGGTAGCTGACGTAGACCGGGTCGGGGCCCTCGTGGGCGTCCGGGCTGCCGGTGCACCACCAGTTCAGGTCGTGGCCGCCGGGGCCCCAGCCGCGGCGGTCGTACTCGCCGATGGTGACCTGCAGGTAGCGGGTGTCGTCGGGGCGGTCGATCCAGTCGTAGGTCCGGCGGACCGGGAGCTGCCAGCAGACGTCCGGCTTGGTCTCCAGCGGCTCCTTGCCCTCCTTGAGGGCGAGGGTGTGCAGCGAGCAGCCCGCGCCGCCGGGGAAGCCGGGGCTGTTCAGGAACAGGCAGGCGCCGTTCACCCGGCGGGTCTGCCGGTCGCCGTCCTCGTCGAGCATGGTGATGCCGCCGTCGACCTTGATCCGGCCCTTGGCGTCGGTGCCGTGCGCGTGGTTCTCCCAGATCTCCGGGGTCAGCCGGGCGGCGTGGCCGATCACCCGCTGCTCGTCGTCCTCGTCGGAGTAGTGCGCGCCGAGCGTGCAGCAGCCGTCCGACTCGCCCCGGCCGGGGCGGATGCCCTGGCAGCCGCGGCCGAAGATGCAGTTCCAGCGCGAGGTGAGCCAGGTCAGGTCGCAGCGGAACACCTGCTCCTCGTCGCCGGGGTCGGCGAACTCCACCCAGGCCCGGGCGAAGTCGAGCGGGACCTCGGGCCGCATGGTCGGCATCGCGAGGTCGATCGTGCCGTTCTTCTTGTCCTTGGACTTCTTGGTACTGGTCTTCTTGCTGTCTGCTGCCACCGGTCAAGGGTATGGCCTGGCGCCGGTGTCCTCCGGTGACGGCCCCGGCGGCCGGTGAAGTTGCGGTGAGAAACCCGGACGGGCCCTGCGACGGTGGCGTTCGCTGCCTCTAGGATGGCGGCCAGGTATCTGCACGGGGGCTCTGGGGGAGTGGGCGGATGGGTAACGGTGGCGCGGGCGAGTTCCTGATCAAGCCATGGGAAGTACGCGGTGAGGGGCGGGAGTTCGAGAAGATCTCGAACGATTTCGCCCGGGCCGCGCAGGCCCTGGACCAAGGCCTGGCCGGACTCGGGACGCCCTGGGGCGGCGACCAGCCCGGCAGTGGGTTCGGCACGGCGTACACCGAGGCACAGGGCATGTTGCTGGCCGGGTTGAACGGGTTGGCCGACCGTCTCGGCGGGATCGGCGCCGGGCTGCACACGATGGCCGAGTCGGTCGACCGGGCCGACGGCGAGGTGAGCGCCGATCTGGCGAAGGTGGACGCGGGCAGACCCCCGGTGATCTGACGCCCCGTCGGGAACCACGGCGGCCCGTCCGTACGTGTTGCTGTCCGTCGCCTTGCTGTCCGTCCCCGCAGAACCCGGAAGGAGGGGCCTGGTGTCCCGAAGCGTGCCCGAGGAACTCGTCCCCGTACTGGCCAGGTTGGGCCATGAGTGGCCGCAGGCCGACGAAGAGGGCCTGCGCCGCGCGGCCGGTGTGTGGCGGGAGTTCGGCGCCGAGGCGGAGCAGCTCAGCCGCCGGGGCGGGGACTCGGCGCAGCGCGTCACCGGCGAGAACTCCGGGAGTTCGGTGGAGGCGTTCGCCGCGCACTGGCGCGGCTTCGCGGGCGGTGGCCGGGGCAGCCTGGACGACGCGCAGACCGCGGCCGAGCTGGTCGGCGCCGCCTTCGAGCGGGCCGCCGGTGCGGTGGACTCGTGCAAGGCGGAGATCATCTCGGCGCTGACCGAGCTGGCCGAGGAGATCAAGCTCGCCCAGAAGGTGGAGGCGGTGGCGCACACCGCGCTCGGCGCGATCGGCGGGGCGGTGGCCGACCTGGTGGTCGGAGCCGGTGAGCTGGTCGCGGTGGAGCTGGCCAAGCACAAGGTCGGCCATCTGCTGGAGGAGCTCGGCCGGGAGATGCAGGAGGGCCTTCAGCAGGCGCTGAAGGAGCCCGCCGTCACCACGCTGGAGCGGATCGCGCAGGCCGACGGGTACGCACCCGCCCGGGCCGCCGGGACGGCCGGTGCGGTCGCCGGTGCGCTGCTCGGCGGGCGGGCGGTGGCCAAGGTCCGGACGCTTTCGGCGGCCGTCGACCGGCACGGCCGCCTGATGACCGATGCCCAGGGCAAGCCGGTGCTGGTCGACGAGCAGGGCAAGCAGGTGCAGGGCGTCGAGGGCGTCACGGTCGCCAGGGACGAGCAGGGTCGGCCGGTGCTCGGCGCGGACGGCAATGCCCTGGTGGTCGGCCAGGACGGCAAGCCGGTGGTCGGCCTGGCGGTCGGCGCGGACGGCAAGCCGCTGCGGGACGGTCACGGCGGGCTGGCGCTGGTCGGGGCCGGCGGCCTGATAGCGGCAGCCGGGGTCTCGGTGGCGCTCGGCCACGACGGCAGGCCGCTGGTCGGCACCGACGGCGAGGTCGTGGTGCTGGACCAGAACGGTGCGCCGGTCCGCGGCACGGACGGCCACGTCGCCAAGGTGGACGCGAACGGTCAGCTGGTCACCGACTCCCACGGGCGGCCGGTGATGGTGGACGACCACGGCGCCACGGTGCACGGTCCGGCCAAGCCGGACACGGGCGTCGGGGTGCACCTCGGCGGGGTCGGGGTCGATCTGCAGGTCGGCCCGGGCGGCGTGGACGCGGACATCGAGCTGAAGGAGCACAGCGCCAACGGCAAGGGCCCGCACGCCCAGGGCCCGCACGCCCAGGTCGAGGTGCAGGCCGGGCCGCTGGCGGCCTCGGTGCAGGCCGCGGCACCGTCGAGCGGCCAGAGCGGTGGCTACGGCGGTGGCGGTCACGGCGGTGGCGGCCACAGCAGCGGGTACGGCAGCAACGACGGCTGGGGTACCAGCAGCCCGTCGCACCGTTCGGAGGCCGCCCCGTCCGGTGGCTACGGGCCGCAGCGCCCGACCGTCTCGGTGGACTACGACTACGACTACGGCTATGAGTCGGCCCCGGCCGCCCCGGTGCACCACGGCCCGGCCTCGGTCCGGACCGACTCGGTGGCGGTCGCACCGTCGCCGGTGACGGCGGGCCCGGTCTTCGGTGACGGTTCGTCGGCTCCGGTGGGCGTCGGCCGTGGGCCCGGCGCCGAGGCGCCGATGCCGGGCGGCGGCGGTCCGTCGTCCGGGCCCGGCCCGGTCGGCGGTGGCGCTCCCGGCGTCCCGGCC